>NZ_JBHWCL010000014.1:0-23689 GCF_042735125.1 Kitasatospora sp. NPDC059599
ACCGGTCTCGAAGCCCTGGTTGCCCAGCAGCTGCGCCGGGGTGCAGCCACCGCCGCCACCCGAGGTCACGGTCCAGGTGAAGCTCGTCGAACCGGCCTTGCCCGCCGAGTCCTTCGCCGTCACCGTCACGTTCGAGGTGCCCGCCGCGGTCGGCGTACCCGTGATCGCACCCGTCGAGGCGTTGATCACCAGACCGGCCGGCAGACCCGTCGCCGAGTACGACAGCGGAGCCGTGCCGCCGGACGCGGCGATCTGCAGGTTCACCGCGCCGCCGACGGCGGTCGACTGGTCACCGGGGCTGGTCACCGAGACCGCGCCGCTGCCGGCCGGCTTGGTGAGCAGGCAGCCGGCCACGTTGAGGTCGATGGCCCGGGTGGAGTTCAGGCAGGTGGTGAACCAGTAGGTCTCCTGGCCGTAGCTCTGGCCCTTGACGGCCGTGGTGGTGCCGTCGGCGGCGACCTCGCACGGGTTGTCGAGGGTGCACATCTCGCCGTTGTCGTTACCGGTGTTGTTGATGCCGATGATCCGCCCGCTGGCGGAGTCGATGATCGGCGATCCGGAGGTGCCGTGCGTGGTGTTACAGCCCAGGTTGTAGCGCAGCGAGTCGTGAGAGGTCCACTGGTCCTCGCGCAGGGTGGGCACGAACCCGTTGACGGAGCAGTTCCAGACCTGCTTCCAGTACGAGGAGGGTATGTACATCGAGGCGCCGTCGGTCGGGTGCGTGTCGTTGATGGTCAGCGCGGTGGCGCCGTACTTGGAGGTGATCGAGCCGTAGGTGTCGGTGAGCTGGTAGAGCGCGACGTCGGTGCCGGTCATCGTCCCGTAGAGCACCTTGTCGGCCTGGACGGTGCCCAGGCTGTTGCCCGCACCGTCGAGCAGGGTGCCGCTGCGGCTGGTGCTCTGGTTCTGGATGACCACGCCGGCCGAGGGCATGGTCGGCAGGCAGTGCCCGTTGGTGAGCATCAGCGCCCGGTCGCCGGCCACCGAGGTGGGGTAACGGACCAGCGAGGCCGAGCAGTTGCTCAGGGCGATGGTGGACGTCAGGTCGGCCGCCAGGACGGCGTGCGCGGGGGCGGCGGCGAAGGCCAACCCGCCCGCGACGACGGCACTCGTACCGGCCATCGCGACAAGTCTCTTGAACATGGCTCTCCTTGTGGGGGATCGCGGGGTGTACGACTGGTCGCCGAGGCCCGCGCCGCACGAAAGTGCCATGGCCACTTCAAAGGGTCAACCGTTCTGGAC
Source organism: Kitasatospora sp. NPDC059599 (assembly GCF_042735125.1). Taxonomy (NCBI): domain Bacteria; kingdom Bacillati; phylum Actinomycetota; class Actinomycetes; order Kitasatosporales; family Streptomycetaceae; genus Kitasatospora; species Kitasatospora sp. NPDC059599. The sequence goes on from NZ_JBHWCL010000014.1 coordinate 1,243, forward strand.
GAACTCGCCACTCCTCATCGCCTGTTGTGCCACCCGGCAGTCACCACCCGTCCCGGTATGCCCGTTACGCACTACGGCTGCGGGGCGGACCGCACTACGGCTGCGGGACGGAGTTAGCGGTCTGCCACTCGGACTTGGCATTGCCCTTGCCGTCCTCCGCGCGGAGCTTGATCGTCCAGATCGTCCCGCCGCCGCCCGGCTCGAACTCGTGCGCGTCCCCGACCTTGACGAACCGGCAGTTCTGGGTGAACTGCTTCGCCTCGGAGTCCCAGTCCGTCCCGGTGGTGTAGAAGATCTCGTAGGACCCGTCCTTGACGCCGTCGATGGTGGCGATCTGCCCCTTGACCGCGTACGCCGAGGCCACCGCCTTGCCGTCGGCGGCGAGCGTGAAGACGGCGTCCACGGAGCCGTTGTTGTTGAACTTCAGCGTGCCCTTGCCGTGGTTGCCCCCGTCGCGGACCACGGCGCCGTTCTCCAGGGCCCGCGGTTGCGGCTGGGGCTTCGGCAGCTCCGGAACGGTGAAGGCGGCCTGGTAGCCGGCCGTCGCCAGTTCGGCCACGGCGGCCGGGACCGCCGCCAGTCCCTGGCCGGCGCCGAACTTGGCCTGCACGACACCGACGGTGCACAGCTTCTTGTCGTTGAGCTCGACGCGGATCGACAACGCCTCGGAGGAGAGCGAGTTGAGGCCGTTGACCAGGTCGGTGCGGGCCGTGTCGGCGCCGGCCGGTGCGGTGACGGCGTTCAGGCTCCGGACGGCCCGGTCGGCGCCGGACTCGACGATGGCGAGCGCGATGCCGAGTTCGTCCGTGGTCTTGGCCGCCGCCACCTTCCCCAGGCCGGTGCCGACCGGTTCGAGGACCTGGGCGAGCGTCGTGCCGTACGGCGTCGCCGAGGCGCTCGGCGTCGCCGTGGCACTCGGCGCGGCCGTCCCGCCGCCCCCGCCGCCCGAGCACCCGGCGAGCAGCAGCACCCCGCCGACGACCGGACCTGACCTGAACACGGACCCCATGGACTTCACGACCCCACCCCTGTTGTCATCCGGCACGCGCTCCCCACGCGCACACGAACGGACATGGTGCCGAGTACGAACCACACCGGTCAACAAGGCCCGTACGATCATCGGACGGGCCCGCCCCGGCTCGCCCGTCAGGGTCAACTACGATCGGGCACGTGCTCAGTCTCACCGGCCTCCCCCTCCAGATCGTCGCCTCGGTCATCGCGATCGCCGTCTTCGCCGCCACCATGTGGCTCTGGCCGCGGTTCGGCGGCAAGGGCTGGAAGTCCTGGTTGGGCCGGCTCGGCGCCTTCCTGGCCGCCCAGGTCTCGGTGCTGGTCGCGATGGGTCTGATCGCCAACAGCTACTTCGGCTTCTACAGCTCCTGGACCGACCTGCTCGGCACCAGCGGCAAGCTGGGCACGGTGGTCGACCACACCCCGAACGCCTCCGGCATCGCCGTCACCGGTGAGCAGAAGTTCTACTCCTCCCAGGGCTCGGACCCGGAGCGCTCCGGGATGATCCAGCAGGTCGCCATCAAAGGAGCGGGCAGCGGTCTGAGCACCGACGCCTACGTCTACCTGCCGCCGCAGTACTTCCAGCCGGACTTCACCAAGCAGCGGTTCCCGATGGCCCTGGTGCTCACCGGCTACCCGGGCATCCCGGAGAAGCTGATCTCCCTGATGCAGTACCCGGCGTCGACCCTCGCCGCGATCGAGCAGAAGAAGCTGCCGCCGACCATCCTGGTGATGGCCCGGCCCACGCTCGTCGGCAACCGGGACACCGAGTGCGTCGACGTGCCGAACGGCCCGCAGGTGGAGACGTTCTTCACCAGCGACCTGCCCAAGGCCCTCGCCACGACGTACCGGATCGGCACCGACCCGGCCAACCGGGCCGTGATCGGCAACTCCACCGGCGGCTACTGCGCGCTCAAGTTCGCGCTGCGCAAGCCCGACTCCTACCCCGCGGCGATCGCGCTCTCCGGCTACTACAGCGCCGCCCACGACGAGACCACCGGCGACCTGTTCGGCGGCAGTGCCCAGCTGAAGCAGGAGAACGACCTGCTGTGGCGGCTCAAGAACCAGCCGGCCGCCCCGGTCTCGCTGCTGCTGACCAGCGCCTACGACGAGAACAACTACGACGAGACCAAGGCCATGGTCGCCGCCTTCAAGGCCCCCACCACGATGTCCACGATCACCCTGGACACCGCCGGCCACAACTTCCACACCTGGACCCGGGAGATCCCCCCGGCCCTGGAGTGGCTGGGCAAGCACATCACGATGCCTGCCCCCGCGTAACCGGGACGCCTGGAGCCGGAGGGCCGCGAAGCCCGCGAACCGCGAAGCGGACGGGCAGATCACACCCGTCTCACAGTCCCGTCTCACGGTTCTCTCAGTCGCGCCACGCACCGTATGGCGCATGACCACGAGCAGCTACTCCCCTCCGGCCGGCGACCCGTGGCCCGAGGCCTCGGACTTCCCGCCGCCGGAGGCGCCGCAGCCCGACCCCGCACCGCCGGCCCCGGCACCGCTCTTCCCCGAGCAGCCCCTGCCACCCGCCGGACCCAAGGGGCCGGCCTCCTGGTCCGGCCGGCTGCGCACCCTCCCGGCCCGCGCCTGGCGCGGGCGCGCGGACGACCCGCGCTGGGTGCGCCCGGCCCTGCTGGCGCTGCTGGCCGCGACCGCCGTCCTCTACCTGTGGGGTCTGAGCGCCTCCGGCTGGGCCAACGCCTTCTACTCGGCCGCCGTCCAGGCCGGCACCCAGAGCTGGAAGGCCTTCTTCTTCGGCTCCTCCGACGCCGGGAACTTCATCACCGTCGACAAGCCCCCGGCCTCGCTGTGGCCGATGGTGCTCTCGGCCCGGGTCTTCGGCCTGTCCTCCTGGTCGGTGCTGGCCCCGCAGGCGCTGATGGGCGCGGCCACCGTCGGGGTGCTGTACGCGACGGTGCGCCGCCGCTTCTCCCCGCTCGGCGGTCTGCTGGCGGGCGCAGCGCTGGCGCTCACCCCGGTGGCGGCGCTGATGTTCCGGTTCAACAACCCGGACGCGCTGCTGGTGCTGCTGCTGACCCTGGCCGCCTACGGGATGGTGCGGGCGATCGAGGCGGCCGGCACCCGGTGGCTGCTGTTCACCGGGGTGATGTTCGGCCTCGCCTTCCTCACCAAGACGCTGGCGGCGTTCCTGATCCTGCCCGCCTTCGCGGTGATCTACCTGGTCGTGGCGCCGACCGGCTTCTGGCGGCGGGTGCGGCAGACCCTGCTGGCGGGCGTGGCCCTGGTGGTCTCGGGCGGCTGGTGGGTCGCGATCGTCGAGCTGATGCCCGCGTCGGCCCGCCCGTACGTCGGCGGCTCGCAGGACAACAGCTTCCTGTCGCTGACCTTCGGCTACAACGGCCTCGGCCGGGTGGACGGCAACGAGCGCGGCAGCGTGGGCGGCGGCGGCCGGCTCCCGGCCGGGATCGACCTGCCGGGCGGGGCGATGCCCGGCGGCGGCCGCGGCTGGGGCCAGACCGGCCTGACCCGGATGTTCGGCACCGACATCGGCGGGCAGATCGCCTGGCTGATTCCGGCGGCGCTGATCCTGCTGGTGGTCGGCCTCTGGGCGACCCGCCGCTACGCGCGGACCGACAGCGCCCGGGCGGCGTTCCTGGTCTGGGGCGGCTGGCTGCTCTCCACCGCGCTGATCTTCAGCTTCATGTCCGGGATCTTCCACCAGTACTACACGGTGGCGCTGGCCCCGGCTGTCGCGGCGCTGGTCGGCATGGGCGTGGACGGGCTGTGGCGGGCGCGGCACCGGCTGCCGTGGGCGCTGGTGCTGGCCGGGACGCTGGCGGTGACGGCGGTCTGGGCGTTCGTGCTGCTCGGCCGCAGCTCGGACTTCCTGCCGTGGCTGCGCTGGGCGGTGCTGGTCGGCGGGCTGGTCGCGGCGGCCGCGCTGGTCGGCGGACAGGTCGTCGGACGGGCCTCCGGCCGGACCGGCGCGCGGATCGCCTCGGTGGCGGGCCTGGTGGGCCTGGCGGCGGCGCTCGGCGGTCCGGCGGCGTACGCGGTGGACACCGTCGGCACGGCGCACACCGGCTCGATCGTGACCGCCGGACCGGGTGTGCAGGGCGCGTTCGGGCCGGGCGGCGGCGGACGCAAGGGTGGCGCCAAGGGCTTCCCGGGCGGCGGCAACGGCCGCGGGTTCGGCCAGGGCGGCCAGGGCGGCCAGGGCGGCCAGCAGGGCTTCCCCGGCGGCCAGGGATCGCGCGGGCAGAACGGCGGGGGCTTCCCCGGCGGCGGGTTCCCCGGCGGGGGCTTCCCGGGCGGTACGGCAGGCGGCTCGGGCAACGGCTCCGGCTCCGGCTCCGGCTCCGACCACACGAACGGCCGACACGAGCGCGGGACCGACGGCGGGAGCGGTGCCAACGGCGGCAACGGCGCCTTCCCCGGCGGCGGCACGGGCGGCGGCTTCCCCGGCGGCGGCACGGGCGGCGGCTTCCCCGGCGGCGGCAACGGCGGGGGCTTCCCCGGCGGCATGGGCGGCGGCGGCATGGGCGGCCTGCTCGGCGGCACCAAGGTGACCGACGAGGCCGCCTCCCTGCTCAAGGCGGACGCCGACCACTACACCTGGGCGGCGGCCACCGTCGGCTCGCAGAACGCGGCGAGCTACCAGCTCGCCACCGACGAACCGGTGATGGCCCTCGGCGGCTTCAACGGCACCGACCCCTCGCTGAACCTGGCGGGCTTCCAGAAGTACGTCCAGGAGGGCAAGGTCCACTGGTTCATCGCCGGCGGCTCCCGTGGCGGCTTCGGCGGCGCGGGCGGCGGGACGTCCGACCGGACGGGCGGCGGTGAGCGCCAGGAGTCGGAGAACACCCGGATCGAGTCCTGGGTGGCCGCCCACTTCACCGCCAGGACGGTCGGCTCGGCCACCTTCTACGACCTGACGGCCCCGACCTCCTGATCCCGCCCGACCCCGAAGGGGGGCGTACCGCGCGAACGCGGTACGCCCCCCTTTCCCCGTGCCGCCGACCGCCGACCGCCGACCGCCGACCGCCGACGAGGGAGGGCTCAGTCGGACGGGCAGTGCGTGCCCGCCGTCGGCAGCCGGCCGTCCACCAGGAACGCGGCGACGGCCGTCCGCACGCAGGTGCTCTTGTCGTACGCGGTGTGCCCGTCGCCCTCGCGGGTGAGCAGCACGCCGTTCTCCAGCCCGGCGGCCAGCCGCTGCGACCACGCGTACGGGGTGACCGGGTCCCCGGTCGAGCCGATCACCAGGACCGGGGCGCTGCCGGGTGCCAGGACCGGGTGCGGGTGTTCGGTCGAACGGTAGGGCCAGGAGCGGCAGTCCGGGGCGAGCAGGGTGGCGACGGGGTTGTGCCGGCTGGTCAGCGGCGCCTGGGCCGCGAGGTCGGTGAGGGCGCCGCTCAGCTGTGCGTCGGTGAGCGGCGGGAGGTCCGCGCAGGAGATGGCCGCGAAGGCGTCCGCCGCGGTCTCGTAGTGGCCGTTCTCGTCGCGGCCGTTGGCGTTGTCGGCGAGTGCGAGCAGCGCGTCGGCGTTCCGCCGCTTGACGGCCGGGGTGAGGGCCTCCTGCAGGCGGTACCAGGAGCGGTGGCCGTCGTAGAGCACGTTGAGGGCGGCGGCCCAGGCGAGGGCGGAGGTGAGGGTGCGGCCGTCGGAGCCGCGCATCGGGCGGGTGCGCAGGCCGTCGAGGAAGTCGGCGAGGCGTTTCGGGGCGGTGTCCGGGTCGGCGCCGAACGGGCAGTCGCTTCCGTCGTCGGTGGCCCAGGCGGAGGCGAAGGCCCGGAGCGCGACCTCGCCGGCGACGGCCTGTTCGACGTCGAGGCGCATCGGGTCGGTGCCGTGTTCGACGGCGCCGTCGAGCACGAGCCGGCCGGTGCGGTTGGGGAACTCCTCGGCGTAGAGCGCGCCGAGGAGGGTGCCGTAGGAGAAGCCGATGAAGTCCAGCTTGCGTTCGCCGAGGGCGCCGCGCAGCACGTCGAGGTCGCGGGCGGTGTCGCGGGTGCCGAGGTGCGGGAGCAGATCGGCGTGGGCGGCCCGGCAGGCGTCGGCGAGGACCCGGCCGCGGTCGTAGGCCGGGTCGTCGCTGGCGTTCCACTGGTCGCGGGTGCGGTCGTCGAGGCACTGGACGGGCGCGGTGTTCCCGGCGCCGCGCGGGTCGAAGCCGACCAGGTCGAAGCGGTCGTGCGGCGCCCCCTGGAAGCTCTGCCAGTCCTCGCGGATCATCCTGACGCCGGAGTTGCCGGGGCCGCCGGGGTTGACCATGAGGGCGCCGATCCGCTTGTCCGGTTCGGCGGCGAGCATCCGGGCGAGGGCGACGCCGGTGGTGCGGCCGCCGGGGTCGGCGTAGTCCAGCGGCACGGTGAGGGTGGCGCACTCGATGCCCGGTCCGTCCTGGCCGTCGGCGTCCCCGGGGCACGCCCGCCAGTCGATCCGCTGGTTGTAGAGCGCGCGCAGTGCCGGGGCGGTGGTCGCGGTGACCAGGTCGTCGAGCGGCGGCCGGGTGGCCGTTCGGCCGGCGCCGCCGGAGCCGGTGCAGCCGCTCAGCAGGGCGAGGGCGGTGCCGAGCGCGAGGGCGGACAGGGTGCGCCGGGGGAGCCGGGGGGTTCGGAGATACCGGGAGATCATCGGGGCCACCGCCCACGAATACCATCCGGCCCGCAACGGCCCCGCACCCGGGGGCGCACCAGGGACGTCCTGCGCTGCTCGCACGGCTCGGCCGTAACGTTCCGTCAGCCGCCGCACTGCTGCACCACGGCCTTCTTGTCGGCCCCGGTGACCGGCAGTCGGTACTTCGGCGATACCTGGGCGAAGCGCACCGCGTACGCGCAGCGGATCCCGGGGTCGGCGGGGAGCCAGGCGGCCGGTCCGGAGTCGCCCTTGGAGGCGTTCTGCGAGCCGTCGGCGGGGATCAGGTCGAGCGGGTCGTTGGCGATCCGGACCCGCTTGGCCCTGTCCCACGTGTCGGCGCCCATCTGCCAGTCGTAGGAGAGCGGCATCACGTGGTCGATCTGGATCTTGCTCGCCTGCTGCTTGGTCCACCGGACGGTCCTGCCGGTGTACGGGTCCCGGATGGTCATCGCGGTGACCGTGCAGTCCGAGCCGTCCTTGCGCTCGACAGCGGTGCCGTCCCGGGCGAGCAGGTCGTTGCGGGTGTCGCACGTGTTGCGGCCGAGCGGGACGCCGTCGACGTTGTCCGTCCAGGCCGGGCCGAACTCGTCGCGGTCGTAGCCGTCCTTGGTGCCGGCGGCGGCGGTGGCGACCGCGGCGATGACGTCCCGGCCGGCCTTCCGCTCCTCGGCGGTGGTCAGCGGGGCCAGGCCGGGCTCGGTGCCGTCGGGGTTCTGCAGCGGGCTGGTGCCCCGGCCGCCGGCGGGTGCAGCGGTGCCGCCGCCCTCCGGGCCGGTCGTCGGGTGGTCGCGGCCGCCGATCAGCCAGCCGACCAGCGCGAGCGCGCATATCAGGAACACCGTGGCGGCGGACGGGGTGGAGCGGCGGGCGGGCACGGTGAACTCCCGAGGTCAGGGGCGGGTTGACGGCGGACCAGCAGACCAGCCGCCCCGAGAGCGGGTCAAGCCGACGCCACGGGCGGCCGCGGAGCATGTCGAAGCTCACACCCGCTCGTACCCCGGCCGGTCCGCCTCCCTCCCCGGCCTCGCTCCCGCGGCCTGTCCCCTCCCCCGGCCTCGCTCCCGCGGCCTGTCCTCGCTCCGCCTGCTGCCTGCCGCCTGCCGCGGGGCGTCAGCCGCCGATCGCGGACATCGGGCGGTCCGGCCGGACGAAGCCCGCGCTCCCGATGGCGTGTCCCGGCCCCTTGCCCGCCACCGACGCCCGCCAGGCCGCCTCGATCGCCGCGTCGTCCGCCCCGCCGCGCAGCAGCGCCCGCAGGTCGGACTCCTCCGTCGCGAACAGGCAGTTGCGCAGCTGCCCGTCGGCGGTCAGCCGGACCCGGTCGCAGCCGCCGCAGAACGGCCGGGTGACGGAGGCGATCACCCCGACCACCGCGTCCGTGCCCGCGATCCGCCACTCCTCCGCCGGGGCGCTGCCGTGCCGTCCCACCGGCACCAGGTCGAACCGCTCCGCGAGCGCGGCCAGGACCTCCTCCGCCGTCACCATCGCGGCCCGGTCCCACGCCCCCTGCGCGTCCAGCGGCATGGACTCGATGAACCGCATCAGGTACCCGTGCTCCACGGCGAACGCGGCCAGCGGGACGATCTCGTCCTCGTTCACCCCGCGCACCGGCACGGCGTTGACCTTCACCGGTCCCAGCCCCGCCGCCTTCGCCGCCGCCAGGCCCGCGAACACGTCACCGATCCGGTCCCGCCGGGTGATCGCCGCGAACCGCTCCGGACGCAGCGTGTCCAGGCTGACGTTCACCCGCCGCAACCCCGCCGCGCGCAGCGCGACGGCCGTGCGCGCCAGGCCGATCCCGTTCGTGGTCAGCGAGAGGTCGACCCCGAGTCCGGCCAGCCGTCCGACCAGCCCCGGCAGCCCGCGGCGCAGCAGCGGCTCCCCGCCGGTCAGCCGCACCGACGCGATGCCGAGCCGCTCCGCGGCGATCCGCACCAGCCGCACCACCTCGTCGTCGCCCAGCACCGAGTCCCGGGCGAGCCAGTCCAGCCCCTCCGCCGGCATGCAGTAGGTGCAGCGCAGGTTGCAGCGGTCGGTCAACGAGACCCGAAGATCGGTGTGGACCCGGCCGAAACGGTCCACCAGCGGGCGCGGTGCGGTGTTCATCGCCCCAGTACAGGCGGCGGGGGCCCGCAGGACCAGCGGCCGAACCGCCGGGGAGCGGCCGCCACCTGCGGCGTCCCCTTGTGGATTCACACAATGCGCGACCCCGCCCGGTACCGGCAGGCTGGGCCCATGCAGACTGCGCCGACGCCCGCCGGGCCCGCCCCGGTCGCCGCCCTCGTGCTCGCCGCCGGGGGCGGCCGGCGCCTCGGCGGGCGGCCCAAGGCGCTGATCCGGTACGGGGGCCGGTCACTGGTGGAGCACGCGGTGGCGGTGGTCCGGGCCGGCGGCTGCGCGGACGTCACGGTGGTGCTGGGCGCGGCGGGCGACCGGGTCCGGGCCACCGCCCACCTGCCGGGCTGCCGTCTGGTGGCCAACCCGGACTGGGCGGGCGGCATGGGTTCCTCGCTGCGGGCCGGCCTGGCCGCGCTCCCGCCACGGGCCGCGGCGGTGCTCGTGATGCTGGTGGACACCCCGGGCGTCACCCCGGCCGCCGTCGCCCGGCTGCTGGCCGCGCACCGGGCGGGCGCCGGGCTGGCCGCGGCGGCCTATGGCGGGCGGCGCGGCCACCCGGTGCTGATCGGCGCGCGGTACTTCGCCGAGGCGGCGGCGGGCGCCTCCGGCGACGCCGGCGCCCGCGCCCTGCTGGCGGCGCACGCGCCGGAGGTCGTCCTGGTCGAGTGCGCCGACGTCGCCGTGCCGGACGATCTGGACACCCCCGCCGACCTGGCCCGCTGGTCGGCCGGCTGACCGTCATCCTCCGGTCTGAGGCCGTCCCGCCCCCGGTGGTGAGGGGTCCCTGATCCGTCCCTGAGGATTGCCCCATTCCGCGCCCATCGCCGGACATTTCGGGGAGCATGGGAATCGTCCCACCCACCCGACACCGACGGACGGAGCCCGCGATGGCCGGACTGCCCGACGACTTCACCGGACACGACCCCACGCACCAAGGGGCGGGCGGTGGCGCCCGGGCGATCCGCTGCCCCGCCTGCCGTCGCGAGCACCTGTACGAGCCGCCGTCGCTGCCCTGTCCCTGCGGGGCCTCGCTCAAGGTGCCGCTGCTGCGCGGCGGGGTGCCGGTGCAGGTGCGCTTCCGGTCCTGGGAGGACTCCTGGCTGAACATGCGCTGCCCGCACTGCGGCCGCTCCGACCAGTGGCCGCAGCCCGAGTTCACCTGCAACTGCGGTGCGACCGTCCGGTTGCCGGTGGACCGCGCCACCCGGCTGGGCGGCGGCACGGCCGGCCCGCTCGCCGCGCCCGGTCCGCAGGCCTCCCGTCCCCACCCGGCGCACCCGATGGGGGCACCGGTGCCCGCCCCGCCCGCGGTGCCCGGCACCTCGGCCGGCCGTTCCCGTCCGTTCCGCCACCGCGCCCCGTTCCGTCCGCACCCGGTGCGCACCTCGCAGGACGCGGTGTTCACCGCCGCCCGCTACCTGGAGTGGCTCGGCTTCGACGACCTGGAGCTGACCGAGGCGCAGGAGCGCGACGGGGTCACCCTGCTGGGCAGCCGGATGGTCGCGCAGGTCGACACCTGGACCGAGCCGGCCGACGTGAAGTCGGTCGAGTGCCTGTGGCTGCAGACCCTGCACGCCGAGGAGATGGCCGCCGCGATGTTCACCCTCGCGGGCTATTCGCACCAGGCCACGGTGCGTGGCGAGCAGCTGCTGGTGGCCCTGTTCAGCCTGGACCTGGCGGGTGTGCCGCAGCCCGCGAACGGCGCCGCCGAGGCTCTGATGGAGACCGGCTGGACCTCCTGACCGCCGGGGTGCCCCGCCGGTCCGCCCCACCAGCGCCCCTCTAGATCATTTCTCCTCCGAAAGCAACAACCTCCGCTCGTGATCTGGTGCACAAGCTCACCCCCGTGTTGAATTGCCGCCACAGCGCGGGCCTTTCGCCCTGCCGTCGCCATGCGCACGAGTCATGGCGGCAGGGCCCCAGGGGGCGGGTCCGCGCCCCGCTGGATGGCGCACACAAGGAGGTGGCGTTGTCGGAGCACGGATGGGGCCCGAGCGACCCGGACGGGCGGGGGCGGGCGGCAACGGAGGAGCCGGGCGACACCGTGTGGCGACTGAGGTCCCGGGGGTGCTGGCAGGAGGCCGCCGAGCTGTTGCGCCCGGCCGCCGAGCACGACCCGGCAGCGGCCCTAGGGCGGGCCGAACTCCTCATCGAGCAGTGCCTGTTCACCGCGGCGCACTGGCCGCAGGCGGAGCAGGCGCTGCGCCTGGCGGAAGCACTGGCGGCCGGCACCGAGCAGCGCGCGGGCGCCGCCTGCGCCCGCGGCTTCCTGGCGTACGTGGCGAGCGTGCTCGGCCCGCGGGACCGGCTGGACGAGGCGCAGGCCGCGCTCGGCCGCACCTCGGCCCTGCTGCCGCCGGACGCTCCCGGCCGGCCGCTGCTGGACTTCCGGCGCGGGCTGGTCGCCGAGAACCTGCTGCGCGACCGCAGCGCCGCCTGGATCGCCTACCGCCGGGCGCACGAGGGCGCCGGTGAGCGCGGGGACGAACTGCTGCGCTCGTACACCTGGCGCCACCTGGCCGCCCTGGCGCTCTCCCGCGGGGACCGGAGCAACGCCCGGGAGGGTTTCGACGCCTCGCTGCGGCTGCGCGAGCAACTCGGCTTCACGGTGGGGGTGGCTCCGGCGCTCGCGGCGCTCGCCGAGGTGTCCGAGCCGGCCGAGGCCGCGCGGCTGCGCGCCGAGGCCGCCCGGCTGGTGCAGGCCCTGGGCGGGGTGCCGGTCTGGCTCGCGCGCCAGCTGGGCGCCGCCCGCGCGCCGGGGCCTCCCCCGGACGGGCGCATCGCCAGCGAGACCCGGGGAACAATCAGCTAAGGTGAGCCTAACCTGGCCGGGGTGAGCAGCGCCCCGGCCGGGTCGCCTTGCCGTTCCCCGGGCACCGCCATGCCCCGGTCCGGCCGCGCCCGGCACACCACCGCCGGGTGGCGCCGGGCGGTCCATGGGCGGGCCCGGTCGACCCGATGGGGCCCGCCCATGACCGCGAGCAGCACCCGGCCCGGCCCCGCGCCGCGCGCCCCCCGCAGCACCGGGGCGCACGCCCCCGCCCCCACCCCCGCGCTCTCCGCACCGGGCGCCCCCTCGTACCACCGGCTGACCGGGCTCACCCCCGTCCTGAGCGTGCGCTGCGCACCGCCCCGACGCGGCGGCGGCTGGCTGCCCGCGGCGGACCTGGTCGCCCGCCCCGAGGCGGTGCGCGAGCTGATCACCCACGATGCCCGGCAGGGTCTCGCCCGCTACGGGCGGCCGCTGCGCCCGGACGTCGCGGCCGGCTTCGGGCTGCACCGCTTCGTCTGGCCGGTCTCACTGCTGTTCACGCTGCCGTGGTTCCTGGAACGACGCGTCCCGCTGCTCGCCCTCGGCGACGTCTCGCTGCGCCGACGCCCCGGGGTGGTGGAACTGACGGTCCGCACGGCGGAGTTCGCCTGCCTGCCGGACGATCCGGAGGCCGGCTCGCCGCAGGCCCGCACGGTGCCGGACGAAGCCGCGCTGGCCGCCGGACTGCGGTGCGCGCTGGGCGGGTTCCTCGATCCGGTGCTGGCCGCATTCCGCCCGCAGGCGCGGCGCGGGCCCCGGGTGCTGTGGGCGATGACGACGGACGCCGTGGTGGAGGGGCTCTGGTACGCGGGCGGGCTGCTCGGGGAGGCGGAGCGGGCGTGCGCCGAGCTGTCCGCGCTGCTGGCGCCCGCCGAGCCCGCGTGCGCGCCCGGCGCGGACGGCGGCCCCACCCCCGCCCCGAGCCCCTTCACCCCGGGCGCCGGCTTCGCACCCCCGGCTCCCGGGTGCGACGGCGCTCCGCGCGTGGAGCGAATCCGGGCCAGCTGCTGCCTCGTCTACACCGCGGAACCGCAGGACATGTGCACCGGCTGCCCCCGCGTCACACGGGGTTGACGAATGTCCGTGCGAAACCGGGTCCGAAAAGCCCGGAATTGCAGGAACAATCCACTTCGCATTAATCCGACAATCTTTTTGTTGCTGCGTCAGAAATCCCTCTCCCCAGCGCATTGACAGCAAATCGGTCATTCGCCCGCCGAGCATCCGCCATGATGGTCCCCGCCATCACGACGCAGGAACGCGACGCAGAAAGCGAGGCTGGTTCCGGCGATGAAATTGTCCGACATACCGCTCGGGTGGGCCGTCACCGGAGTCGCGGGGCTTCTGGTCAGCGCGCTCCTGGTGGCCCTGCTCCGCAACCGGGGATCCGCCGGCGCCCCGGGCACGGATTCCTGGGAACGTTCCGAGGAACGGCGCCGCCGCAAGGAATCCCTCTACGGCGCCGCCTCCTACACACTGTTGTTCTGCTGTGCCGGGGTCGCCGCCGCGCTGTCCTTCCACGGACTGGTCGGCTTCGGCGTGCAGAACCTGGGCCTGTCCGGCGGCTGGGAGTACCTCGTCCCGTTCGGCCTCGACGGCGCCGCGATGTTCTGCTCGGTGCTCGCCGTCCGCGAGGCCAGCCACGGTGACGCGGCGTTCGGATCGCGGCTGCTGGTCTGGGTCTTCGCCGGCGCCTCGGCCTGGTTCAACTGGGTGCACGCCCCGCGCGGCTTCGGCCACGCCGGCGCCCCCCAGTTCTTCTCCGGCATGTCCCTCTCGGCGGCGGTCCTGTTCGACCGGGCGCTGAAGCAGACCCGCCGGGCCGCGCTGCGCGAACAGGGGCTGGTCCCCCGGCCGCTGCCGCAGATCCGCATCGTCCGCTGGCTGCGCGCTCCCCGCGAGACCTACGCGGCCTGGTCGCTGATGCTCCTGGAGGGCGTGCGCAGCCTGGACGAGGCGGTGGACGAGGTCCGCGACGACAAGCGGGAACGCGCCCTGGACAAGGAGCGCCGCAAGCTGGCCGGGCGCCGCGAGCGGGCCGAGATCCGGGCGATCAACCGCTCCCACAGCGCCTGGCGCCGCGGCACCCCCGCACGCCGGCTGGAGTCCGGCTCGGAGCCCGCCATAGCCGACGGACCCGGGGCCGAACGGGTCACCGCCGAACGGGTCACCGCCGAACGCCCCGAGGTGGAGCGGACCGCCGCGCCCCGCGAGGTCGGTTCGGCGGCGCAGCGCGAGGTCGAACCCGCCGAGGGCGCGGTCGTCCAGCCCGGTCTGCCGGCCCGCCCGGAGCTGCGCACCATCGACCTGACCGTGGAGGAGGACACCGTCACACTGCCCCGGCTGGACTCGCTGGAACGCAAGCTGAAGGACCTGGAGCAGCAGTTCGGCTGACGCTCCGGGGCCGGACGCCCCCGGAGCGCCGACGCTCACGGGGGCGTCGGCGCTCAGGCGGGGACCAGGGCGCTCAGGCCGCCGTCGCACCGCTGAGCTCGAACCACATCCGCTTGCCCGACCCGCGCGGCTCCACGCCCCAGGAGTCCGCGAGCGCCTCGACCAGCATCAGCCCGCGCCCCGAGGAGGCCTGCTCCCCCGGCGTCCGACGGGTCGGCCACAGGTCCGACTCGTCCTCCACCTCGACCCGCAGCCGGGCCCGCCCGCCGTCGTCCTCGGACTCCCGGTACAGCCGGGCGGTGAACATGGCGTCCCGGTCGGTGTGCCGGATGGCGTTGGTGACCAGCTCGGAGGAGAGCAGTTCGGCGGTGTCGATGAACTCGGCGACGCCCCAGCGGCGCAGCGCGTCGCGCAGCTCGGCCCGCACCTCGGCGACCCGCGCCAGGTCGGCCTGGCCGATCCGGCGGCGCAGCTGCTGGGCGGCGAGGCCGCCCGCCGGTCCGTCCCAGCGCAGCAGCAGCAGCGCTATGTCGTCCTCGCGCTCGCTGGAGTCGGCGGCCTGGGAGGCGATCCGGTCGGCCAGCTCCTCCAGCGGGTCGCGGGCCGCCCGCTCGGCGGGCGGCAGCGGGTGGGCGAGCACCCGGGTGAGCCGGGCGATGCCCTCGTCCAGGTCCATGCCGCGCGCCTCGACCAGGCCGTCGGTGCAGAGCAGGACCGTCTCGCCCGGGTCCAGGCTGAACCGGGTGACCCGGTACTCCTGGTCCGGGTCGATGCCCAGCGGCAGTCCGCCGGCCACCGGCACCACGGCGGCGGTGCCGTCCGCGCGGCGCACCACCGGGTCGAGGTGGCCGGCCCGGACCGCGTAGACCACGCCGTAGTCCACGTTGACCTCGGCGTAGGTGCAGGTCGCGAAGTGGTCGGTGTCCAGGTCGGCGAGGAAGCGGGAGGCGCGGGCCATCACCGCGGCGGGCGGGTGGCCCTCGGCCGCGTAGGCGCGCAGCGCGATCCGCAGCTGGCCCATGATCCCGGCGGCGTGCACGTCGTGGCCCTGGACGTCGCCGATCACCAGGCCGACGTGCCCGCCGGGCAGCGGCACCACGTCGTACCAGTCGCCGCCGATCTGCAGGCCGGAGCCGGCCGCGAGGTAGCGCACGGCGGTGGTCACGCCCGGAACGGACGGGACGGTCCGCGGCAGCATCACCCGCTGCAGGCCGGCCGCCAGCTCGTGCTCGGCGTCGTGCAGCCGGGCGCGGGCCAGCGACTGGGCGACGAGTCCGCCCAGGGTGGTCAGCAGGGTGCGCTCGTCCGCGTCCAGCTCGCGCTCGTCGTCGAAGCTCACCACGCAGACGCCGATCGCCCGGCCGCTGGCCACCAGCGGCAGGTACGCCCAGGAACCGCGGCCGGTGCGGCTGGTCGGCTCCCACACGTCGGGGTAGCCGTCGCGGAACTCCTCGCGGGTCGAGACGAACACCGGCGTGCGGTGCCGCAGCGCCTCGGCGGCCGGGTGGCCGGCGGGCAGCACGGTGCGGTCCCAGACCGCCAGCGCGTCGGTGCGGTAGCCGGAGGCGCCGAGGATCCGGGCCCGTCCGGCCTCGAAGGACGCCAGCACCAGGCCGTCCGGCGGCAGTCCGGGCAGCGGCAGCTCGGTGAACACCCGGGCCACGTCACGGACGGTGACGGCTTCGGAGAGGGCGCGCGCCGCCTCCTTGATGAACCGGGAGCGCGCCTCGCGCAGCAGGGCCATCCGGTCGGCGTGGTCGCGCTTGTGCAGCTCGACGGTGGCGTCCCAGACGAAGCCGACCATCCGGGAGGCGCGGCCGAAGGCGTCCGCGAGCACCCGGCCGCGGAAGCGGACCGCGCGCATGGCGCCGCTCGGGCCGACGGTGCGGTAGTACGCGCCGCACTGGCCGAGCTCGGCGACCGCGCGCTCGACCCGGCGGCGCACCACCGGCGCGTCCTCGGGGTGCAACAGGGCCAGGAAGGAGGCGGCCGTACGGTCGAAGCGGACCTGTGCCGGGGCGTCCAGGCCGATGATCGCACAGGCCCGCGGGTCGCCCTCCAGGACGTCGCGGCGGATGTCCCAGTCGAAGGAGCCGATGCCGTTGGCGGCCATCGCGGGCTCCAGCCAGTCCGGCATGGTGTCGGCGGAAGCCGGCGGCAGCCCGCCGGACAGCACGGGCGCCAGCCGGGCGGCGGCGAGGCTCGGGGACGGGCGCGCGGCCGGGGTCCGCCGGGTCTGCTGCGCGGGCGGCCGGGCCCGGCCCGTCCCGCCGGTGGTGGCGCCGGCGACGGACTGTCCGGGGGTCCACGGGTCCGGGGCGGCCGGCTGTTCGACGACGCGCGGGCCGACGGTGCGTGGTTCGGCGGTGCGCGGGTCCGCGGTGCGTGGTTCGACGGTGCGCGGCTCTGCGGTTCCGGGCTCCACGGCTCGCGGCTCGACGGCGGACGCGCCGGGAGGGAGCGCCGGCCCCGGCGACTCGGGCTCAGTGGGCATGCTGCTCCTGCCGCTGCCGTGGCGGACCGCGCCGACCGTCCGGACGGGCCGCGTGGCGGTGTGATGGTCGTGCTGGATAGGACGGTGCCGACGGACGGTGGTCAGTCGAGGTACGGTCTCCCCGCTGCTCCCGCACGTGGACACACATTCCCACCATCCTGGCCAAAGTTCCGCCGAGCGGCAATGCCAACGGGCCGGAAATCTTCGGTTCCGCCTTCTGTTCAGGGCTTCCTTCGACGGCGAATCAATCGACCGCGAACGATCCTACGACCGCCGGGCCGGCCTCAGGGCGACGCGAGTTCGAACCAGGTGACCTTGCCGTCGCCTCTCAGCTGCACGCCCCAGGAGTCCGCGAGCGCCTCCACCAGCATCAGGCCGCGCCCCGAGGTCGCGTACTCGGCCTCCGGGTCGCGCCGGCGGCCGGGCAGCCTGCTGGTGCCGTCCTGCACCTCGATGCGCAGCCGGTGGTCCGTGCCGAGCACCGCGTCGAAGACCGCGCCCTTGCCGGTGTGCAGCAGCGCGTTGGTGACCAGCTCGGAGGAGAGCAGCTCGGCGGTGTCACAGAGCTCCGGCACCCCCCAGTGACTGAGCGCCGAGCGCAGCCGCCGCCGGACCGAGCCGACCGCGACCAGGTCGGCCGGGTCGAGCGTCAGGTGCAGCCGGCGGTGCAGCGCGCAACCGGGGGCCGGCGTGCCCGGCAGGGTCGTCCCCGTGGCCCCGGCGGTCCCGGCCGCTCCGGGCGTTCCGGGCGTTCCGGTGGCCCCGGTCGTACCGGTCGCCCCGGTGCCGCCGACCGCGCCCTGGACCGGCCCGGAGCGGTAGGCGTCGCCCGAACTCGTCCGCTGCCGTGGGAATCGCGACTGACCGTCCATCACCACATGCCCCCGCCCTGGAATCCGGACCCCCGCCTCCGGATCCCCCGCCGGCCGGGTGGCCCACTCGATCTGACCACCATCCTCATGCCCAGTTGACGGCGTTTGCAACAGTGTGCGTCCGATCACGTGGGGTGAAAGGGGCACGGGGAGGTTCGCGTGATCCAACTGCCCGCGCCGGACGGGTTTGCGAAGCGCAGAGGCCGTTTTCGAACCCGCCACCTCTCGATCCCGCGCACACCCGGCGCCCGTCCGAACCGTGCGCCCGACCACGCGCCCCCCACTCCACTCCCGCCCGCTCCCCGGACCGCCGCCCGGCGGGTTCCCCCGCCGCCGCGGCCCTCACCCCCCGCCGCCGCGACCCTCACCCCACCGCCGCCCGAGAAGCCGAAGCGACGCGAACCGGCAACGCTGGACAGGGCGCCCCGGTCCGGGTTCAATGGCCCCAGATGTTTGAACGACGTTCTAACGTCACCCCGGAAGCCCCCGGGCCCCGCGCCCACCCCACCCCACCCCCGGCGACCGCGAGCGAGGAACCGTGCGACTGACCCCCACCGAGCGGGACCGGCTGCTGATCTTCACAGCAGCCGAGCTGGCCCGCGCCCGCCGAGCCCGGGGCGTACGCCTCAACATCCCCGAGGCCACCGCCCTGATCGCGGACACCGTCTGCGAGGCCGCCCGCGACGGCCGGCGCCTGGCCGAGGCCATCGAGGCCGGCCGCTCCGTGCTGACCGCCGACGACGTGCTGCCCGGCGTGCCGGACGTGGTCACCGTCATCCAGGTCGAGGCCGTCTTCGACGACGGCACCCGCCTCGCCGTCGTCAACGACCCGTTCAAGGGCGCCGGCTCGCTCGGCGACGAGGCCCCCGGCGGCGCGCTCATCGGCGACGGCGCCGGCTACGACCCGGTCGAGGAGACCCTGCTGCTCCCCGTCCACAACACCTCCGAGGTGCCGATCTCGGTCACCTCGCACTTCCACTTCTTCGAGGCCAACCCGCGCCTGGCCTTCGACCGCGCCGCCGCCTACGGCACCCACCTCGCCGTCCCGGCCGGCTCCTCGGTGCGCTTCGACCCGGGCGCCACCGTCGAGGTCGGCCTGGTGCCGATCGGCGGCGCGCGGGTCGCGATCGGCTTCGCCGGACTCGTGGACGGCCCCCTCGACGCGCCCGGCGCGAAGGAGGCCGCCCTGGCCAAGGCCCGCGCGACCGGCTACCTGACCGGCTTCGACGACTCGGAGGTGCCCTCGTGACCTCGATCACCCCGCACGACTACATCTCGGTCCACGGCCCGCGCGCCGGCGACCGGATCCGGCTCGGTGACAGCGGCCTGATCGTCCGCGTCGAGTCCGACTCCCAGGCACCCGGCGACGAGTTCCTGGCCGGCTTCGGCAAGACCGCCCGGGACGGCCTGCACCTCAAGCCCGCCGCCGTCCGCGACACCTGCGACGTCGTGATCAGCAACGTCCTCGTCATCGACGCGGTCCAGGGCATCCGCAAGACCTCGATCGGCCTGATCGGCGGCCGGATCGCCTCGATCGGCCGGGCCGGCAACCCGGACACCCTGGACGGCGTGGACGTCGTCGTCGGCACCGGCACCACGATCGTCTCCGGCGAAGGCATGATCGCCACCGCCGGCGCCATCGACACCCACGTCCACCTGCTCTCGCCGCGGATCATGGAGGCCTCGCTGGCCTCCGGCGTCACCACGATCATCGGCCAGGAGTTCGGCCCGGTCTGGGGCGTCGGCGTCAACTCCCCCTGGGCGCTGCGCCACGCCTTCAACGCCTTCGACGCCTGGCCGGTCAACATCGGCTTCCTGGGCCGCGGTTCGTCCTCCGACCCGGCCCCGCTGGTCGAGGCCCTGGCCGAAGGCGGCGCGTCCGGGTTCAAGGTGCACGAGGACATGGGCGCGCACACCCGCGCCCTGGACACCGCACTGCGGGTCGCCGAGGAGTACGACGTCCAGGTCGCCCTGCACACCGACGGGTTGAACGAGTGCCTCTCCGTCGAGGACACCCTCAAGGTGCTGGAGGGCCGCACAATCCACGCCTTCCACATCGAGGGCTGCGGCGGCGGACACGTCCCCAACGTGCTGAAGATGGCCGGCGTGCCGAACGTCATCGGCTCCTCCACCAACCCGACGCTGCCGTTCGGCCGGGACGCCCTCGGCGAGCACTTCGGCATGATCGTCTCCGCGCACGACCTCAAGGTCGACCTGCCCGGCGACGCCGCCATGGCCCGCGACCGCATCCGGGCCGGCACCATGGGCGCCGAGGACGTGCTCCACGACCTCGGGGTCATCGGCATCACCTCCTCCGACGCCCAGGGCATGGGCCGCGCCGGCGAGACCGTGCGCCGCACCTTCGCCATGGCCGGCAAGATGAAGGCCGAACTCGGCCCGATGGACGGCAGCGGCTCCTACGGGACCGCCGAACGCGGCGACGACAACGAGCGCGTACTGCGCTACATCGCCAAGCTCACCATCAACCCGGCCATCGCCCACGGCCTCGCCCACGAGGTCGGCTCGATCGAGATCGGCAAGCTCGCCGACATCGTGCTCTGGCGCCCGGACCACTTCGGGGCCAAGCCGCAACTCGTCCTCAAGGCCGGCTTCCCCGCGTACGGCGTGGTCGGCGACCCCAACGCCTCCACCGACCGCTGCGAACCCCTCGTCCTCGGCCCGCAGTTCGGGGCCCACGGCGCGACCGCCGCCGACATCTCGGTGGCCTTCGTCGCCCAGGCCGCCGCCGACGGCGCCTACCTCGACCGCCCCGCCGACGGCCTGCCCACCCGCCGCCGCCGCGTCGGCGTCCGCGGCACCCGCGGCATCGGCCCCCGCGACATGGTGCGCAACGCCCGGGTCGGCCACGTCGAGGTCACCGAGACCGGACTGGTCTCCCTGGACGGCTCGCCGCTGCGCTCCGAGCCGGCCGACAGCGTCTCGCTCAGCCGCCTCTACTTCCTCTGATCGCCCCCGGTCTCCCCCAAGGACTCGATGATGACCACCCCCACGCCCGCCTCCCTCGGCTACCGGATGCCCGCCGAGTGGCACCCGCACGACCGCACCTGGATGGCCTTCCCGACCACCAACCCCACCTTCGACAGCCCCGAGGCGCTGCACGCCGGCCGCGAGGCCTGGGCCGCCGTCGCCGACACCATCGTCCGGTACGAACCGGTGACGCTGATCGTCAACACCGGTGAGACCGCGGAGGCCCGCAAGTACGTCTCCGAGCGGGTCGAGATCGTCGAGCGCCCGCTGAACGACGCGTGGATGCGCGACATCGGCCCGTCCTTCCTGATCGACGGCAAGGGCTCGCTGGCCGCCGCCGACTGGATCTTCAACGGCTGGGGCGCCCAGTCCTGGGCCCGCTGGGACAAGGACCAGCACGTCGCCGAGCACATCGCCGAACTGACCGACGTCCAGCGCTTCGCCTCCCGCCTGATCAACGAGGGCGGCGGCATCCACGTCGACGGCGAGGGCACGGTGCTGGTCACCGAGACCGTGCAGCTCGGCGAGGGCCGCAACGCCGACTGGACCAAGGAGGAGGTCGAGGCCGAGCTGCATGCCTTCCTCGGCACCACCAAGGCGGTCTGGCTGCCGCGCGGACTCACCCGCGACTACGACGAGTTCGGCACCCGCGGCCACATCGACATCGTCGCCTCCTTCGTACGCCCCGGCGTCGTGGTCGCCCACGTCCAGCCCGACCCCTCCCACCCGGACCACGAGGTCTGCCAGGCGCTCGTCGCCGTCCTGCGCGCCTCGACCGACGCCCAGGGCCGGCAGCTGGAGGTCATCGAACTGCCCGCCCCCACCGTCCTGCTGGACGAGGACGGCGAGCCGGTCGACTACTCCTACATCAACCACTACGTGGCCAACGGCGCCGTGATCCTCTGCGCCTTCGCCGACCCGCGCGACCAGGAAGCCGCCGACATCCTCGGCCGCGCCTACCCGGGCCGCACCGTCGAACTCGTGGACGCCCGCGAGATCTTCGCCAACGGCGGCGGCATCCACTGCATCACCCAGCAGCAGCCGAAGGCGCTCTGACACCCGCGGCTACCGGGGCCACCGGGGCCACTGCGGCTACCGGGGCTACCGGGGCCACCGGGGCGGGAGGCCCGCCCCCGCCCCGGTAGCCTCGAACCTCCGTTCCACCGAGGGAGAGCAACGCACATGGCCGACCCCCGCCCGCGCCGGCCGGCACGCCCCCGCGAGGAGGTCTTCGCCACCGCCCGGGCCGCCATCGCCGAACACGGGCTCGCCAAGCTCACCATGGCCGGGCTCGGCAAGCAGCTCCAGATGAGCGCCGGACACCTGCTCTACTACTTCGGCAGCAAGGACCAGCTGCTACTGGAGACCCTCCGCTGGAGCGAGGAGCAGCTCGGCGCCCGCCGCCGCGACGCCCTTGCCGACCACGCCCTCGACCCCTGGCAGCGCCTCGACGCCTACCTGCGCCTCTACCTGCCCGAGGGCGCCGGCGACCCGCGCTGGATCCTCTGGGTCGAGGTGTGGGGCCGCTCCCCCGCGAGCGACGAGCTCCGCCAGGGCCAGCGGGAGATCGAGGCCCCCTGGCAGGTCGACCTGGTCGCTCTCGTCGAGGAGGGCACCGCCACCGGCCACTTCACCCCGGGCCCCGCCGCCGACCGCGCCACCCAGATCCGCGCCCTCCTCGACGGCCTCGCCGTTCCCATCGCCATCGGCCTCCCCGACGCCCACCCCCCGGCGGCCCTCACCCAGGCCACCGCCGTCGCCGGCATCCTGCTCCGCACCTGAGCGGGCCAACGGGGCACTTCGGGAAAATATGCAGACCGGTCTACTGAGTCTTCGCGCGCCAGCCCGCCGAACCCCCTGAGCCCGGGGCCGCCCGCCTGCCCCGTTTATCTGCCCGGCGCCGCCCGATGCCGGCGCGCGGAGGCGCCCGCCGGCTGCACGAAAAGTCGATGGGGCCGACTTCTGGCGCAACGCCGCCCGCCTGCTTGCCCCCGGAAGAATCTGCAGACCGGTCTACAGGTTCGCCTGGCTCATCACCCAGGTGCGACACCTTCGGACAGTAGAAGTCGATGGGGCCGACTTCTGGTGCAGCGCCGACGCTCGACGACAGCCGAATATGCAGACCGGTCTACTGAATATGCCCCGCGC
>NZ_JBHWCL010000014.1:23789-103948 GCF_042735125.1 Kitasatospora sp. NPDC059599
GACACACCCGCGCACAGGAAGTCGAACCGGCCGACTTCCCACGCAGGCCGCCCACCACGAGACCGGCAAGAAATATGGAGACCGGTCTACAGACTTACCCGCCAACGCGAGAGCTACGCCCGCACCCGCACCCGCCCCTGCCCCTGCACCAGAAGTCGATCGGGCCGACTTCCGGTGCAGCGCCGACGCTCGACAAAAGCCGAATATGCAGACCGGTCTACTGAATATGCCCCGCGCGACACACCCGCGCACAGGAAGTCGAACCGGCCGACTTCCCACGCAGGCCGCCCACCACGAGACCGGCAAGAAATATGGAGACCGGTCTACAGACTCACCCGCCAACACGAGAGCTACGCCCGCACCCGCACCCGCGCCTGCCCCTGCACCGGAAGTCGATCGGGCCGACTTCCGGTGCAGGGGTGGCCCGCACGGTGAGGAGCAAAATATTTAGACCGGTCTACATCTACTCGGTCCAGACGGCGGCGGCGGTGCGGTCGTCGGCGTAGCCCTTGGCGCGGACCTGCACCTGGCGCAGGAAGTCGACGGTGCCCGGCGGGTGCGGGTGCGCCCAGTGGGTGGAGAGGAAGTGGGCGACGGCCGGTTCGTCGGCGACCGGGCGGGCCAGTCCGGGAGTGCAGAGCAACAGGATGTCCCCCGGTGTGGCGGGGACCAACCGGAAGCGGAACGGGCGCGGCTCCGAGGCCGCAGCCCCCTCCGGCACCGGCGGCTGGCCGTCCGGGTGGTGCAGCAACCGGGCCCCGTACGCGTCGATCCAGTGACCGGAGCGCAGCAGGTAGAGGCCGCCCGGGCCGACGCCGAAGGCGGCGCGGTACCCCACCTCCGGGTCGAGCGACATCATCAGGCAGTGCAGCGAGGCCGGCGACGGGGTGTCGTCCCCCTCTGCCCGGGGCGCCAGCGCGCGCAGCGGAGCGGCGGCACCGGTGGCCAGCCGCTGCAGGCCGTAACGGAGC
The DNA here is from genome assembly GCF_042735125.1 of Kitasatospora sp. NPDC059599. NCBI lineage: Bacteria > Bacillati > Actinomycetota > Actinomycetes > Kitasatosporales > Streptomycetaceae > Kitasatospora > Kitasatospora sp. NPDC059599. The sequence goes on from NZ_JBHWCL010000014.1 coordinate 24,761, forward strand.
CGGTCCCGGGCGCCGTCGCGCAGGTCCGCGGCCAGCCCGGCCCGGCTGCGCCCGATCGCGGCGGCGAGCTGGCGGCAGGCCTCGCCCGTCCCGGTGGCGACGGCATCCGGCGTGACCGCGTCGTCCCCGGTGCCACCCACCCGGTCGAAACCGCCGAGTACGGCGAGCAGCAGTCCGTCCGGCCCGTCGCCGAAGCGGGTGACCAGCAGGGAGTCCTGGCGCGGTTCGCCCCGGTAGCGGGCGGAGTCGCCCCTTACGGAGGCGGCCCGCAGGACGGACGGCCCGTACTGCGCCCCCTCCAGCACGGTGTCCGGGACGAGCGCGCGGAGCGACGCCGGGTCCGCCTCCGGCAGGGCCGTCGGCTCGGGCCCGTACGTCGGGGGGCGTTCGCCGACGTGCGGGACGGCGACCCCGCCGTCGGCGAGCGGCGAGCGGCCAGCCGGACGGGGGTCGGGGACGGTCGCGGCGGGCGCCACCGGTTCCGGAGCGGGCTCGGGCGCCGGTCCGTGGTCGGGCTCCGGTTCGGGCGCCGGGACGGGGGTGGAGGCGGGGGCAGGGGTGGGGGCGGGAGCAGGGGTGGGGGCGGGGGCCGGCCGGCTGGCCGCTGCGGGGGCGTCGGGCGTCCCGGGGGCGTCGGCGGCTTTTGCGGCAGCGGCGGTGGCGGCGGCTTCCGACCGTTCGGATTCCTCGGCGGCTTCGGGCAGCTCGGAAACCTCCGGGACCTCGGCCGCGACGGGCTCGGGCTCGGGCTCGGGATCGACCACCGGGTCCGTCCCGGCCACGGGCTCCGGCTCAGGGGCGGACGGCGAGTCGGTCTTCTCCAGCGAGACCGGGTCGGCTTCCGACCTGGTCGCTGGCTCCGGCTGCGGCTCGGGCGCCGGCTCCGCCTTCGGTGCGTCATCGGCGAAGGCGGGCGCCGGGAAGCGGTGGGTCACCGCGGGCGTCCGCCACGACCCGGTCGTCTCGGTCGCCTCGGTCGCCTCGGTCGCCTCGACCGACCCGGTCGACCCCGTGCCGTCGATCACGCCGACCGCGGTGGCGAACCAGTCGTCGAGGCTGTCCCCGCTGCCCCCTTCGTCCTGCGCAGGCGGGCGAGTGGGCGCCTGCTCGGCTTCCGGCGCGGCCGCTTGCTCCGGTACCCGGGCCGGAGCCGGCCCGGCTTCCGGCGCCGCGGTCGGCACTGCTGTCAGGGGCACGGTCGGCTCCCTGGTCGGCTCCCCGGTCGCGGCCGGCTCCGCGGCCAGGGCCGGGGCCTCCTGCACCGTCGGCTCCGCCGTCGTCGCGGCCGCCGGCTCCGGCGGGCGCTGTTGCCCGATGAGCCCGACCGCCGTGTCGAACCAGTCGTCGACGCTGCCGTCCCCCGGGTCGGCGTGCGGGGTGTCGGGGAGGGTGCCCGCCGGGCCGTCGTAGACGGTGTCCCACCAGCCGTCGTCGGGCCGGTGCGGCTGTGCGGGTGCACCCTGCTTGCTCATCTGGCGGCTCCTGCTCGGGTCCGTGGTCGCGCCGCCCCCGGCGGGCCGGGCACGACGTCATTGTTCTCCACGTGCAACGACCCTGTCCGGGTTTCGGCGACAACCGGTCACCCAGCGGAGTATCCCGGCCACCGCGCCGACCAGCCGGTTCGCGGTCCGCGCCCCGGGTCCCGGCCGTGGGCGTCACCGCCCCGTCCGCTTCCGTTCCGTCCGTGCTTGCCGGATGTGCCCGGAGCAGGGTGTTTCCTGGACATCCGGGCGTGCTGATGCCCGAAAATCAGGGCCGATGGGGGGCATCGCTTCACACGTTCGGCTGATTAAATGTCCGCATGACCGCGTCGGCCCCCAGCTCACCCCGACCGGGGAGGGCCGCACCGGCGGGCCGCCCGGCGGGTGCGCTGTTGGTCCTGCTGCTCGTGGCCCTGCTGACGATGCTGCCCTGCGCGGGCCAGGCGAAGGCGTTGGACGGGCCCGCCCTTCCGGTGCCGGCCGCCGCCCCGGTCACTGCCGTCAGCGTCGTCAGCGTCCAGGTCGCGACGGGACAAACGCCCCACGCCGGCCACGCCGCGCAGGCCACCAGGCCCGCCAGGGCCGCGAAGATCGCCGAGGTCGGCAAGGCCCCGAACGCCTCCGACCAGCGCCGGATCGCCGAGGAGCAGGGGCACTGGATCCTCTGCACCGCCGACGGCGAGCCCCCGCGCAACAACGGCTGCTCCAGCCACCCGTACTGCCCGCAGGACGCCCAGCTGCCCAATCCGCCGCCGCAGCCGCAGCCCGCCGTGTCACCCGTGACCCCGGCCGCGCCCGAGGCGCCGCCCCGGGTGGTGCCCGCAGGCCTGCTGGACGGTTCGCACCCGGCGCCCGACCTGCACGAGCTCCAGGTCCACCGGTCCTGAGCGGAACCCACCGTCGGCCCAGCCGCCGACGGATCCGCCACGCCACACACTCCAGCTGACCGCCGCCACCGACCCGTGCGCGGCGGAGACAAGGACACCGTCATGGGTTCCGCTTCGAAGCAGTCCAACAAGTCCGGCGGCAAGCAGGCCGGCCTCGACCGCCGTGCCCGGATCGCCGAGCTGCGCGCCGCCGAGCAGCGCCGCGACCGCCGCAACAAGGTCGTCGCCTCGGTGGTGGCCGGTGTGCTGGTGATCGCCGCGATAGCCACCGGCACCTGGGTCGTCATGGACCAGAACCAGAAGAAGAAGGACAAGGAAGCCGCCGCCAACGCGGACATCCCCGGTGTGAAGACCTTCGGCGAGCTGACCCGCAACCACGTGAAGGAGAAGGTCACCTACCCGATGACCCCGCCCGTCGGCGGCGACCACAACGCGGTCTGGCTGGACTGCATGGGCCACGTCTACGACCAGCCGGTCGAGAACGAGCGCGCCGTCCACTCGCTGGAGCACGGCGCCGTGTGGGTGACCTACAACGGCAAGGCCACGCCGGACGACATCAAGACCCTCTCCGACAAGGTGAAGACCACCCAGTACTCGCTGATGAGCCCGTACCCGGACGAGCAGGGCACCATCACCCTGAACGCCTGGAGCACCCAGCTGGTCGTGGACAGCGCCAGCGACCCGCGGGTGAACGAGTTCTTCACCAAGTACGTCCAGGGCAAGCAGACCCAGGAGCCGGGCGCCTCCTGCACCATGGGGCAGATGTGACCGCCGACGCGGACCGCTCCGGGGGCGCCGCGGCCGAGGACGCCGTCGGGACGGCCGCGGAGGCCGTCACCGGAGCCGTCACCGCCGAGGACGGCGGAGCAGCGGCCCCGCGCCGCCGGCGCATGTGGTGGCCGGCCGCGCTGGCCGCCGCCGTGGCGCTGGCGCTGGGCGTGCCGGCGCTGGTCGCGAGCGGGACCTCCGCCTCCGGCACCTCGCTGTCCGTCCCGGCGGACGATTCGCCCGAGGCCGGCTTCGCCCGCGACATGGCGACCCACCACCAGCAGGCGGTGGACCTGTCGTTCGCAGTCCGGGACCGGACCGGCGACGAGCCGACCCGCACCCTCGCCTTCGACATCATCAACACCCAGGCCAACCAGCGCGGGATGATGATGGGCTGGCTGGACCAGTGGGGGCTGACCCAGCACTCGACCGCCAAGCCGATGGCGTGGATGAAGATGGGCCACGACTACCCGGCGCACGACGGTTCGCTGATGCCCGGCATGGCGACCAACACCCAGATCGCGAAGCTGCGTTCGCTCAGCGGGCGGGACGCCGAGGTGTTCTACCTGCAGCTGATGATCGAGCACCACAAGGGCGGCGTCGAGATGGCCCAGGGCTACGTGGACCTGGCCAGGAACGACACCGAGAAGCGGCTCGCGCAGTCGATGGTGGTCGCCCAGACCTCCGAGGTGCAGCTGATGACCGACATGCTCCAGGAGCGCGGCGCCGCCCCCGGCGTGCCCGCCTCCTGAGCCGGCTCCCCGACCGGCCTTCACCGCCTCGTTCCCCGGACGGCCGAGGCGCGGCCGACGGTCCCGTACCGTCACCACCGCGCCCCGGCCGTCCGCCGTTCCCACCCCCAGCCCCGCCCCCGCCCGGAGACCCCAGATGACCCCCGCCGCCCCCGACACCCCCGCCTCCGCCGGCGCTGGCGCCCCCGACACCCCCTGGCTGATCGCCGGACTCGGCAACCCCGGACCGTGGTTCCGGCAGACCCGGCACAACGCGGGCTTCCTCGCCGCCGACCGACTGGCCGAGCGGCACGGCGCCCGGTTCCGCCGGCGGGGGATCGCCACGCTGGTCGCGGAGATCGAGGTCGACGGCCGCCCGGTGCTGCTCGCCAAGCCGCTGTGGTTCATCAACCTGTCGGGCCGTCCGGTGGCCGCGCTGATGCGCCGGTACGGCGTGCCCGTGGAGCGGCTGGTGGTCGTGCAGGACGACCTGGACTTCGCGTTCGGCTCCGCCAAGCTGAAGCGCGGCGGCGGGCCCGGCGGCCACAACGGGGTGCGCTCGGTGGGCGAGGTGCTCGGCACCCGTGACTTCGTCCGGCTGCGGTTCGGCGTCGGGCGGCCGCCGAAGGGGCAGAGCGTCGGCGACTACGTGCTGAAGAGGTTCTCGGACGACGAACTGGCCGCGATGCCCGGCGAGTTGGACCGGTGCGCCGACGCCCTGGAGACCCTGGTGCGACTCGGCCTGAGCCGGGCCCAGGACGCCCTGAACGCCCCGGCCCGCTAGCGACGCTCCGCGCGGGGTGCGCGGGGTGCGCGGTCCGTCCGGGTGGCACGAGCCGTCCCGCCCGCGCGGACCGTACGGGCGGTGCCGGTCGCTCGGGCGGGCCGGGTGAGGACCGCGGCCGCCGCCGCGACCGCCGCGAGGAGCAGCAGCACCGTCCGCCCACCGGACGCGGCGCCCGCCAGGTGGACGCCGAGGACCGACAGTGCCATGCCGAGCGCCGTGCCGAGGCTGCGCGCCATGTTCACCATGCCGCCGCCGACCGCCGAGCACTCCGCCGGGATCGCCCGCATCACCAGCGCGTTGTTGGCGGGCAGCAGCAGGCCCAGCCCGTACCCGGCGACCAGCAGCGGGGCCGCCGACACGGCAGTGGCCGGCAGCAGCGCGAACAGCAGCAGCCCGGTGGCCGCGACGGCGGCGCCGGCCCGGCACCTGGTCACGTCCGACCAGCCTCGGGGCAGCAGCCCGCCGCCGACCGTCGCGGCGAAGGCGAACGCGGCGGGCAGCAGGGTGACCAGCAGGCCCGCGCCGGCGGTCGACACACCGGCGCCGGTGAGCAGCACGGGGCCCAGCACGAGCGGGCAGAACAGCAGCAGGTAGCCGATCAGCGCGACCACCAGGCCGGACCGCACGCCCGGGGTGTTGACCAGTCCGGGCGCCAGGATCGGCCGGGCCGCCCGCCGCTCCTGGCGCACCAGCGCCGCCGTGAGCGCCGCGGCGGCGAGCAGCAGGACGGCGGCGGCCCAGCCGGGCAGCGGCAGGCCGGAGGCGGTGGACAGCGCGAGCAGCAGTGCCGTGGTCGCGCCGCCGAGCAACAGCATGCCGGGCAGGTCGAAGTGGGCGTCGTCCCGGTGCGGGAGCACCGCAGCGGGCGCGAGGGGCTCCGGAACCGCTCGCCCCCGGGGCCCCGGTACCGCCCGCACCCCGAGCGTCGGCACGGCCCCCGGCCCGGGCGTCGCTACGGCCCCTGGACCGGGCGTCGCTACGGCGGCCGGGCCCGTCCGCTCCGTCCGGGTGCGCGGCAGCAGGTACCAGCCGGCCAGGATGCCGAACACGGCGATCGGCACGTTGACCCAGAACACCCAGCGCCACGAGGCGTGTTCGACCAGCAGTCCGCCGAGGCTCGGCCCGAGCGCCAGCCCGAGTCCCTGGGCGGAGGCCTGGATGCCGAGCGCCCGCCGCATCGCGTGCTCCGGGACGCCGCGCGCCACCAGCGCGACGCTGTTGGCCTGCATCATCGCGGCGCCGACGGCCTGGACGCCCCGGCAGCCGACCAGGATCCAGAGACTGCCGGCGAATCCGGCGCCGAGTGAGGACAGGCCGAACACGGCGAAGCCGCCGATGTACATCGTCTTGCGGCCCACCAGGTCGGACAGCCGGCCGATCGGGGCCAGCAGGGCGACCAGGACGAGCAGGTAGGCGAGGGCGACCCATTCGACGGCGGCGTAGCCCGCGTCGAAGTGGTGGCCGATGGCGGGGAAGACCAGGGCGATGACGCTGGCGTCGAGTTGGCCGAGGAAGGCGCCGAGGCAGACCGTGCCGACGGCCAGCCAGTGGGCGTGGCGCCAGCCGGCGATGCCGCGGGGCCGGGGCCGCTCGGTGAGCAGCCGTGCGGCAAGGGCGGTGGCGTTCATGGCGCAAATATATCGGATGCAGACATGTTCTTTCTACGAGCAGGTCGTCCTGCGATACGAAGCGTCTCGCAGGCTGTCCGCACCGCGTCCGAGGGACGGACCGCGCCCCCGGCACGCCCCGTACCAGGAGATACGCTGTCCGCCATGCCGTCGTCACCACACGTTCCCGACTCCGCCACCGCAAGCCCCGACCCGGCGGTCGAGCACGCCCGACGGCTGACCGACACCGTCACCCGGCTGCGCCGCGCACTGCGCAGCAGCATCCGCACCGACTACCCGTGGGAGTCCCTGCCGATGGCGCAGGTCGAACTCCTCCAGACCCTCGCCGCCGCGCCGCTGCGGGTCGGCGAACTGGCCGCCCGGCAACGGCTCGCCCCCAACACCGTCAGCGGACTGGTCGGCAAGCTGCTCGAAGCCGGCTTCGTGGACCGCCAGGCCGACCCCGGCGACCGCCGCACCGCCCGGATCGCCCTCACCCCGGCCGGCCGGCGCCAGCTGGACGACTGGCAACACGCCCACGAGCGCCGCATCGCCACCGCACTCGGCAGCCTCGACCCCGCCGACCGCGAAGCGGTCGTCGACGCCCTGCCCGCCCTGGAACAGCTCGCCCGCGCCCTCGCCCAGCCCGGGACCGGCACCGGCACCGGTACCGGCACCGAACAGGGCTGAGCCGACCGCCCGGGGCACCGGTCCCGATCCGGCGGCCCGATCCGACGGCCCGGCCCGACGGCCCGATCCGGCTGCGACGGGGAAAAGCACTGGTCCACGGCCCGGGAGGCCCGCTACCGTCCCCGGCATGACCACAGCGCGGACGGGCACCTCGGCACAGGTGCGGATCGAACCCTGGACGGACGCCGACCTCGCGCTGCTGCGCCGGGTGAACACTCCGGAGATGAAGAAGCACGTCGGCGGGCCGGAGACCGAAGAGCAACTGCTCGTCCGGCACGGCCGCTACCTGGACTTCGTCCCGTCCGGCCTCGGCTGCATGTACCGGATCGTGCTGCTGCCCGGGACCGAGGCGGTCGGTGGCGGGGCACCGAAGAACAGCGCCGCCGCGGACGAGGGCACCGCAGTCGGCACGGTCGGCTACGGCACCCGGACCTGGCGGGGCGGGACCGTCCACGAGATGGGGTGGAACGTGCTGCCCGACTTCCAGGGCCGGGGCATCGCCGTCGCCGCCACCCGCGCCGCGGTCGCGGCCGCCCGCCGCGAGGCCGCCCACCGCTACCTGCACGCCTTCCCGTCGGTGGACAACCCCGCCTCCAACGCGGTCTGCGCCAAGGCCGGGTTCACGCTGCTCGGCGAGACGGAGTTCGAGTTCCCGCCCGGGCGGTTCATGCGCAGCCACGACTGGCGGGTGGACCTGCGCGCTTCGGAGTGACCGGGGGGAAGCGGAGGAACCAGAGAAACCAGAGGAACCGGGGGAACCGGGGGAACCGGGGGAACCGGGGGAACCGGGGGAACCGGGGGAACCGGGGGAACCGGGGCGGCACTCAGAACAGCGTGCCGCTCTCCAGCTCCAGCAGCCGGCGCTTGCGGTCCACGCCCGCCGCGAACCCGGTGAGCGAGCCGTTGGCGCCGAGCACCCGGTGGCAGGGGCGCACGATGAGCAGAGGATTGGCACCCACCGCGCCGCCGACGGCGCGCACCATCCGCGGCTCCTGCCCGGCCAGCTCGGCGAGTTCGCCGTACGTCACGGTCGCCCCGTACGGGATCTCGTCCAGCGCGGCCCAGATCCTGCGGCGGAACTCGGTGCCCACGGGCGCGAGCGGCAGGTCGAACTCGGTGCGCTCGCCGGCGAAGTAGGCGGTCAGCTGGGCCACCGGCTCGGCGAGCGCCTCCGGGTCGAGGACCCAGTCGTCGGCGGGCTCGGCCAGCGCGTACTTCTGGCCCGGCGCCGTGACGGTGGCCAGCGCGGCCGGCCCGCCGTCCTCGGGCAGGACGCCGCTGAGCAGCAGCGGGCCGAAGGGGCTCTCCATCGTCGTGTAGACGGTGGCGGGGTGGGCCGCGGTGGGGTGCGCCGTGTCGGCGGGAGCCGCGGTGGGGGCGGTGGCGGGGTGGGTGGTGGTGCTCATGCTCGTTCGTTCTCCGTTCCGGTGCTGGTGATCGCGGGGCCGGCCCACAGTCGGTGGACCGCGTAGGAGCGCCACGGCGCCCAGGCCTCGGCCGCGCGGCCGGCGGACGTCGGGTCGCCGGGGGCGCCGAGCCGGACGAGGCCGTGCTTGACGCCCACGTCGCTCGGCAGGAAGACGTCGGGGTCGGCGAGGGCCCGCATCCGCAGGTAGCCGACCGTCCAGGGGCCGATGCCGGGCAGGGCCAGCAGGCGGGCCGCGGCCTCCTCCCGGTCGACCCCGCTGTCGAGGCTCACCACGCCCTCCGCCAGTGCGGCGCACAGTCCGGTGAGCGCGCGGCGGCGGGCGGCGGGCATCGCGAAGTCCTCCGGGTCCGCGGTGGCCAGCGCGGCCGCGGTCGGGAAGAGCAGCCGCAGACCCCCGCTGGGCTGGGGCAGCGCGGTGCCGTACTTCTCGGTGAGTCGGGCCGCCAGGGTGCGGGCGGCGACCACGCTGACCTGCTGGCCGAGGACGGCCCGGACGGCGAGCTCGTGCGGGTCCACGTGGCCGGGCGAGCGCAGGCCGGGACGCTCCCGGACCAGCGGGCCGAGCACCGGGTCGGCGCCGAGCTGGTCGTCGACGGCGAGCGGGTCGGCGTCCAGGTCGAAGAGGATGCGCAGCCGCTGGACGGCGGTCGGCAGGTCGCGCAGGTCGGCGAGGAACAGCCGGCAGTCCAGCCAGCCGCGGGTGCGCGGCTCGCCCGGCGCCAGGCCGTCGACCTCGGCGATGCCGTGCCCGTACGGGAGCGCGAGGGTGCGCCGGTAGGTGCGCACGCCGGGGCGCTCGCCCTGGACGACCTCCTCCACGCCGGGGACGGCGCGCAGGGCGAGGAAGTCGATCAGGTGGTCGCTGTCCAGCGGTCCGCGGTAGGCGAGACGCAGGGTCAAGCCACCGGCCGGGGTCCCGGTGCGACGACCGGCGGTGACCTCGGCGCGCAGGCCGCTGGGAGTGCGGTCGTAGACCTCGCGGACGGTGTCGTTGAACTGGCGGACGGAGGCGAAGCCGGCCGCGAACGCGACGTCGGTGACGGGCAGTTCGGTGGTCTGCAGGAGGAGCCGGGCGGTCTGGGCGCGACGGGCGCGGGCCAGCGCGATCGGGCCGGCGCCGAGCTCGGCGATGAGCTGGCGCTGCAGCTGGCGGGAGCTGTAGCCGAGTCGGCCCGCCAGGCCCGCGACGCCCTCGCGGTCCACCACGCCGTCGCCGATCAGCCGCATCGCGCGGCCGACCAGGTCGGCCCGGTGGTTCCACTCGGGCGAGCCCGGCACGGAGTCGGGGCGGCAGCGGCGGCAGGCCCGGAAGCCCGCGCCCTGGGCGGCCGCGGCGCTCGGGTAGAAGACGCAGTTGACGCGCTTGGGGGTCACGGCCGGGCAGCTCGGTCGGCAGTAGATGCCGGTGGAGGTGACGGCCGTGAAGAAGACGCCGTCGAAGCGGGCGTCGCGGCTGTCCACAGCTCGGTACCGGATGTCGTCGTCGATCACGTTGTCCAGTTTGCGGGATCGGACGGGGGGTGACTGGCGGGAATCGGACATCGCCGTTCGGCGGCCCTCCCCTCCCCCGGCCTGCGGCCCACGGAGCCGTCCCCCGCCACCCGTCGGCCCACAGCCATGCACGCCCACCGTCCGCAGCCACGCCGGCCCCGGGCCCACCGCCCCGGCCCGCCGCCCGGGCCTGAAATTCGCGGGCCGTTCGGCCACGCCCCGGATACGCTCGGCCCATGATCGAGCAGCCGGGCGGCCAGCCCTCCGACCACCCGTACGCCGGCCCGGACGACCCGCGCGTGGCCGCCCTGCCCCCGGAGGAGTTCGCCTTCCCCGGCCCGCTGCGCGACCAACTGGTCGCGGCCGTCCTCAGCGGCGCCAAGACGAGCACCACCGGTCTGATCGCCGACTACGAGCACGAGGGCGAGCCCCTGCCGCAGCCCGGCGAGCGGGCCGCCGTCCTCGATTCCGACGGCCGCCGGGTCGCGGTGATCGAGACCACGGACGTCCGTGTGGTCCCGCTCGCCGAGGTCGACCTGCAGCACGCCCTGGACGAGGGCGAGGGCTACGGGAGCGTGGCCGACTGGCGTGCGACGCACGAGGGGTTCTGGCGCAGCCCGGAGATGCTCGCCGCCCTCGACGACCCGGACTTCGCCGTGGACGACGCCACCCCGGTGGTCCTGCAGCGCTTCCGCCTGGTGGCCGACCTGCGCTGAGTTCGACGGCCCCGGCGGAGGCCGACCCCGGAGGCCGACCCCTTTGGTGGTCGTCCGGCCGTGGTCGTCCGGCCGTGGTCGGTCAACCGTCGTCGATCGATCGTCGTCGTCGACCGGCCACCGGCGCCGCAGCGCGACGACGGTGGCCGACGACGCCTGCGGATCAGCGCTTCACCGGACCTCCCGTGGCACGCATCGACTTGGTGATCGTCTTCCACTTCTGCAGCCGGGCCTTGGCCACCCGGGCGTCCGACCGCGAGGCGATCCACTCGTTCTCGCGCTGGAGCTTGAGGTAGCTGTCCATCCGGCGCTGCGGCAGGGTGCCGTCGGCCAGCGCCGCCCGCACCGCGCAGCCCGGCTCGGTGTGGTGGCCGCAGTCGTGGAAGCGGCATTCCTCGGCCAGTTCGGCTATGTCGGCGAAGGCCAGGTCCACGCCCTCACCGCCGTAGAGACCGACCTCGCGCAGCCCGGGAGTGTCGATCAGCACGCCCCCGCCGGCCAGCGGGATCAGCTCGCGGGTGGTCGTGGTGTGGCGGCCCTTCTGGTCGACCTCGCGGGCCTCCTGGACGGTCATCACCTCGGCGCCGGCCAGCGCGTTGGTGAGCGTGGACTTGCCGACGCCGGACTGGCCGATCACCGCGGTGGTGCCGGGGGTGCAGGCGCGGAGCACGTCCATGCCCTCGCCGGTCTCGGCGCTCACCACGACCACCGTCACCCCGGGCGCCACGGCCTCGACGTCGGCCCGGATGAACTCGGCGTCGTCCACCAGGTCGGCCTTGGTGAGGGCGACCAGCGGTTCGGCGCCGGACTCCCAGGCGAGGGCGAGGAAGCGCTCGATCCGCCCGAGGTCGGGGTCGGTCGCGAGCGAGGAGGCGATCAGGACGGTGTCGACGTTGGCGGCCAGCACCTGGCCGTCGGAACGCTTGCCGGCCACCTTGCGGATGATCGCGGTGGAGCGCGGCAGCAGCGCGACGACGGTCGCCATCGGCCGGGCATGGAGGTCCACGGCCGCCCAGTCGCCCGTGCACGGGCAGTTGATCATGTCGGCGTCGCCGACCGGCCGGGTGTCGAACCGAACGGTGCGCGGCTCGCCCGTCTCCGGGTCGGCGATCACCGCGTCGCACTGGCCGCGGTCGACCCGGACGATCCGGGCCGGGAGCAGCCCGGCCTCACCGAACGGGGCGAAGAGCTCGGCGAGCTCAGCCGTCCAGCCGTAGCCCGTCAGCGCGGAGCCGGCGTCGGGGAGGGAAGAAGAAGAGGGGGAGAAAGAAGGGGTGGAGAAAGACGGAACGGAGGCAGCGTCGAACAACGCAGTGGCCCTTCGGGAGGAAATGGTCCCGGCGGGCTACGGCTGGCGCGAAGGGCTCAGCCGGCGGCCGGGAAGAGGAGGTGAACGCGCGTGCTGCCCTGGGCAGCTATCGGGGCGACAACGACCACGGGGGTCACCTCCTGCTCTCTACTCCTCGGGCAGCCCAATGGCCCCCGAACTCCTCGGGCGGCCCAATGGCCTCCGAACCGGACACGTCACACGCTAGCGAAGCGGCCTACCCCCGCCAACCCATTTTTGACCTGTGGAAACGCGCTCCACGGACCGCCAGGAGGCCGAGGCAGGGCAAAAATCAGCCCCCGTACCGGTGCTTGAGGTTCGGGTCGTCCAGCCACCACGGCCGCATCCCCGTCTCCTCCTCCTCGGGCCGCCCCGCCGCCCGCGCCTCCTCGGCCGCCGCCTCGAAGCGCGCGTCCAGCTCGGCGTCCACGGCCCGGATCTCCTCCCGCCCCTGCACCACCATCCGCCGCACCAGCGCGGCCAGGAACGGCAGTCCGACCAGGTCCCCCAGCACCCAGAACGCGTTGCCGCCCCAGGTCTGGTCCTGCACCAGGCTCGGCCCCCACGGCCGCCCGAGCGCCACGTAGTGGTGCTCGGCGACCAGGTGACCGCCGTAGATCAGCACGATCCCGAGCCCCGCGTCGAAGATCACTTCGGCGAAGGTGATGAACAGCCCGACCAGGTGCGGGTACTCGTGCCCGACCGGGTCGATCTGCAGCCGCGGCCAGAAGTAGGCGAGCCCGAGCAGCACCAGCGCCAGGTGCAGCAGCACGTTCCCGGCCGCGCTGGACACCGACTCCTCGTACCAGGGCGTGAAGTACAGCAGCCACGGCGGCGCCATCAGCAGCGCGGTCGAGACGGCCGGGAACATCAGCACCTTCGACGGTCGACTGCGCAGCGCCCGCAGGATCCGCTCCCGCCGGGCCGGCGGCGCGGCCGCGACCAGCAGCGAGACCGGTGCGCCGAGCGCGAGCAGCAGCGGGACGACCATCAGCAGCAGCACGACCTGCACGGCCCGGTCGGTGAAGAGGATCCGCTCGTACACCCCGAGGCCGGAGCAGGTGCACCAGATCCACAGCAGCAGTCCGCCGAGAAACGCGGTGGTGCGGGTGGGCTGCCACCGCTCGCCGCCGGACCGGTGGACGGTGCGCACCGCGGTCAGGTACCAGGCGCCGAGCAGCACCGAGAGCGCGAGCACCAGCGGTTCGGCCGTCCAGGCGGTGGCCAGGTAGGACCACTGCCACGGGGGCGGGCCGTCGTAGGCGAGTACGGAGACCGCGCCGTCCACCGCGCCGTTCATCCGTCCGGTCACCTCGCTCGCACCCGTCGCCACCGAGGCGGGGCGGTCGTCCGCGCCGTCGCCGTCGGGCACCGCGGCGGACACCGCGGCGCCCGGCCATGATGTCGCCGCGCCACCGGCCCGGAGCGCGCGGGGCCCTCCTCTATACCCGGTTCTGAACAAAGCTTTACCGGGGCCCGGCAAAGCTTTGCCCAGGCAAAGTTCTGCCCCCGGAGCCCCTCCGTTCGCAACCGCGGCCACGACACAAACGTCTGGCAGGATGCCCGTCGGCGATACCCGCCACGTGGGTGACAAGGGGACGACACGAGGTGCACAGCACTGCACGCGGCGAGGGCCGCCGGCTGGCCGCGCGCCACCGCAACATCGAGCTGGGACTGCTGGCGCTCGCGGTGGCCGTCTGTCTGGCCGGACACATCGAGGCCGATCTGGCGCTGACCGGCAAGCTGCCGCCCGGGCTGCTGGTGCACGGTCTCTCGCTGGGCGCGCTCGCCGGGGTGGCGCACCTGGCGGTGCGGCGGTTCGCGCCGTACGCGGACCCGCTGATCCTGCCGCTCGGCGTCTTCCTGACCGGCTTCGGGCTGGTGCTGCTGGACCGGCTGGACATCAGCTACAAGGCCGCGCACAGCGCCAAGGGCGACTACCAGAAGCTCCCGGCCGCGCCCTCCCAGCTGATGTGGGTGTTCCTCTCGGTGGCGGCGGCGATCGCGTTGATCGTGCTGGTCAAGCACCACCGCTTCTTCCAGCGCTACGTCTACCTGCTGATGGCGGGCGCGCTGATCCTGCTGGCCGCGCCGGTGGCCTCGCCCAGCGACAGCTTCGGCGCGAAGCGCTGGATCCGGCTGTTCGGGCTCTCCTTCGAGCCGGACGAGTTCGTGAAGGTCGCGATCACGATCTTCTTCGCGGGCTACCTGATGGCCTCCCGGGACGCGCTCGCGCTGGCCGGACGGAAGATCTGGGGAATGACCCTGCCGCGCGGGCGGCACGCCGGCCCGGTGTTGGCGATCTGGGTGGTCAGCCTGCTGGTGCTGATCTTCGAGCGCGACCTGGGCACCTCGCTGATCTTCTTCGGCGTCTTCATCGTGATGCTGTACGTGGCCACCGAGCGCACCAGCTGGGTGGTGCTCGGCCTGCTGATGGCGGTCGGCGGCGCGGCGGTGGTCGGCACCGTGGAGCCGCACGTGCACGGCCGCGTCGAGGCCTGGCTGCACCCCCTCGACTACTACAAGCCGGTGCACGACCAGGCGATCTCCGAGCAGCCCGCCGAGGCGCTGTTCAGCCTGGGCACCGGGCACCTGACCGGGACCGGCCTGGGATCGGGCCGGCCCTGGCTGATCGGGTTCGCCGGGCGCAGCGACTTCATCTTCACCACCATCGGCGAGGAGCTGGGCCTGGCCGGGGTGACGGCCGTGCTGATGGTCTACGTGCTGCTGATCCAGCGGGGCCTGCGCACCGCGGTCGGCCTGACCGACCCGTTCGGCAAGCTGCTGGCCACCGGCCTGTCGGCGGCGCTGGCACTGCAGATCTTCGTGGTCGTCGGCGGGGTGAGCGGGCTGGTCCCGCTGACCGGCAAGGCGCTGCCGTTCCTGGCCGCGGGAGGTTCCTCGCTGCTGGCGAACTGGCTGATGGTCGCGCTGCTGATCAAACTGAGCGACTCCTCCGGGCGCACCGCCCTGGAGCCGGCCCAGCCCTCCCCCGAGCCGCTGCCCGCCCGGGCCGCCCCGGCGCCAGCCGACCGGGCACCTGACGGTCCGGCACCGGCCTGGGCCCCGACGGACCCCGGCGCGACCGACCCCTCCGCCGTCACCGAGCTGCACCCCGCCCAGGGCCGCACTCCCGCCGCGTTCCGGCCCGCCACCCCGGGCGGGGCCGATCCCTCCGCCGTCACCGAGCTGCGCCCGGCGTACGGTCACACGCCCGCCGCCCCGCTGCCGTCCGGTCCACAGGGCGGTCACACGCCCGCCGCCCCGCAGTACGGCCACCCCCCGGGCCCGGCGACCACCTGACCCGTCCACCCCACCGCGGACCACCCGACGAGGGCCACCCACCGCGGACCACCCGACGCGGGCCGCCCCGACGGAGACCATCCCGAGGAAGACCCCCGCACCGAAGCCGACAGGGCCTCCCCCGCACCTCGGGGGAGGCCCTGCGCGTTCCACCACGGCCCGGCCGGCAGTGCCCGGCTACCGGTGCCCGGCCACCACGGCCCGCTTCGCCGCCGTCCGCGTCACCGCTGTTCCCACGGCGGCCGGGGCGGCCGCGGCGGGTACCCCGGCACCTCCTGCCCCGGCGGTCCGAGCGGTTCCGGGGGGCCCTCGGGCCCGGTGGGCTCCGGCGGCGGCCCGCTCGGCCGGTCGCTGTCCGGCGGCGGCGGGGCGGGCCGGTGGTGCGGCCCGCCGCGGGCGGTGAGCCGGCCGCGCACGTTGTCGGCGGCGAGCACGTCGGCCCACCGCTCCGGGTACTCGGAGGGCACGTCGACGTCCTCGCCCTCGTCCTCGCCCCACTCCTCCTCGACGCCCTCGGCGAGCCCGAGTGCGCGGGCGCGGCGGGCGCGTTCGACGGCCCGTCGGGCGGCGACCTCGCGGACCACGGCGGCGGCCGCCTCCTCGTGGGCCCGCTCGTTCTCGGCGCGGGCGTCGGCGGTCTCCAGGGTGGGCCAGCGCCGGTCTATCGCGGCGTTCATGGCGGCGCCGATGAGCACCGCCAGCGCCACCACGAAGATCCACAGCAGGACGGCCACCGGCGCCGCCAGCGAGCCGTACACCGAGGGACCCTCGACCGAGCTGACCAGGTAGAGCCGCAGGCCGACGCTGCAGAAGACCAGCACCACCAGGGCGACCAGGGCGCCGGGGATGTCCTCGCGCCACGGCGTCGAGACCGGGACGGCCAGGTGGTAGAGGGTGGTCAGGGAGACGATCAGCAGCACGATCGCGACCGGCCAGTAGGCGGCACCGACCAGTCCGGCGATGCCGGGCACGGCGTTCTCCACCAGTCCGGGCCCGGCCATCAGCAGTGGCAGCACCAGGGAGCCGATCACCAGGGCGCCGAGGTAGAGGCCGAGCGACATCAGCCGGGTCTTGACGATGCCCCGCTTGCCGTCGAGCCCGTACATGACGGTGATGGTGTCGATGAAGATGTAGAGCGCCCGGGAGCCGGACCACAGCGACAGCAGGAAGCCGATCGAGACGAGGTCGGGCCGGGTGTGGTCGAACACCTGGTTCAGCAGCGGGACCACGACCTCCTTGACGGAGGAGTCCGACAGGACCGTCCCGGAGGCCGAGACGATGTCGTGCTTGAGCCGGTCGATGGTGCCCGCGCCGAGGAACTTGTCGAGGTAGCCGAGGGTGCCGGCCAGGCCGAGCAGCAGTGGTGGGATCGACAGCAGGGTGAAGAACGCCGCCTCCGCGGCGAGACCGGTGACCCGGTACTCGACGCAGGTGTTGGTGGTGTCCCTGATCAGCTCCCACGCCGTGCGGCGCCAGGTGGCCTGTTTGGCCGCACGCCGGGCGCCCTTGCCCCGGCGCCGGGAGGGCCGCTCGGGGTTCGCTCTGCTCGTATCGCCTGCTGCTTGCACAGGGCTAACGGTATCGGGCCGGGACCCGCCGGTTGATCTCCCCGGGGTGCGGGGGCGTTCCCGGACACCCGGGCCGGGAGCGGCGGGAACCTCCAGGCGTCCCACATGACGAAACATCAGCGTCCAGTATCTGGATGTTAGTGGACCGCGAGTCCCGCGCCGTGCGAATCTCTTGCCATGTCTAGCGCCGGAACCACCCTAGTAGGTCGACTCCACGTCGATCTCCTTCGCGTGTCCAGCGCCATCTGTCCGGTGACCTGAGCCCATCCCGCCGCACCACCGCACCCGGCGCCACCCCTTCCCGCCATCCCCGCCGCAGCGGATGTGCAGGCGCCCGCCACGGCCTCGGTCACTGTCTTTCGGTCCTGAGAAACCCGCAGGTCAGAGCAGCACCGCACGGCTGAGCACGCCCCCGCGACCACCCGGCACCAGCGCCACCTGCCCCGAAGGACTTCACCATGGCCACCTCCCCCGAGACCGTCGAGCCCACGGCCGACAGCCCCGCCGCGCGCCGCCCCGCCGCGGCCCGCAAGGTGACCCGCCACCGTGGCGAGGGCCAGTGGGGCATGGGCCACCACACTCCTCTGAACGCCAACGAGCAGTTCAAGAAGGACGACGACGGTCTCAACGTGCGGACACGTATTGAGACGATTTACGCGCACCGCGGCTTCGACTCGATCGATCCCGCCGACCTGCGCGGCCGGATGCGCTGGTGGGGGCTCTACACCCAGCGCAAGGAGGGCATCGACGGCGGCAAGACCGCGATCCTGGACCCGCACGAGCTGGACGCCGAGTACTTCATGCTCCGCGTCCGCATCGACGGCGGCCGGCTGACGGTCGCCCAGCTGCGAGCGGTCTCCGAGGTCTCCGAGCAGTACGCGCGCGGCACCGCCGACCTGACCGACCGCCAGAACATCCAGTACCACTGGATCCGGATCGAGGACGTCCCGGCGATCTGGCAGAAGCTGGAGGCCGTCGGCCTGTCCACCACCGAGGCCTGCGGCGACACCCCGCGCGTCATCCTCGGCTCCCCGGTGGCCGGCATCGCCGAGGACGAGATCATCGACGGCACGCCCGCCATCGAGGAGATCCAGCGCCGCTTCATCGGCAACAAGGACTTCTCCAACCTGCCCCGCAAGTTCAAGTCCGCCGTCTCCGGCTCCCCGCTGCTGGACGTCGCGCACGAGATCAACGACGTCGCGTTCGTCGGCGTGGTCCACCCCGAGCACGGGCCCGGCTTCGACCTGTGGGTCGGCGGCGGACTCTCGACCAACCCGAAGCTGGGCGTGCGCCTGGGCGCCTGGGTCCCGCTGGACGAGGTCGCCGACGTCTACGGCGGCGTCATCGGCATCTTCCGCGACTACGGCTACCGCCGCCTGCGCAACCGCGCCCGGCTGAAGTTCCTGGTCGCCGACTGGGGCGTGGAGAAGTTCCGCCGGGTGCTGGAGGACGAGTACCTGAAGTACCGGCTGGTCGACGGCCCCGCCCCCGCCGAGCCCGCCGCCCGCTGGCGCGACCACGTCGGCGTCCACCGGCAGAAGGACGGCCGGTTCTACATCGGCTTCGCGCCGCGCGTCGGCCGGGTCGACGGCAAGCTGCTCGGCGAGATCGCCGACCTCGCCGCCGCCCACGGCAGCGACCGCCTGCGCACCACCGCCGAGCAGAAGATGCTGGTCCTCGACATCGCCGAGGAGCACGTCGAGTCCGTGGTGGCCGGACTGGAGGCGCTCGACCTGCGGGTCACCCCGTCGCCGTTCCGCCGCGGCACCATGGCCTGCACCGGCATCGAGTTCTGCAAGCTCGCCATCGTCGAGACCAAGGAGCGCGGCCGCACGCTCATCGACGAACTGGAGCACCGCCTGCCGGAGTTCGCCGAGCCGCTGACCATCAACATCAACGGCTGCCCGAACGCCTGCGCCCGCATCCAGGTCGCCGACATCGGCCTCAAGGGCCAGCTGGTCACCGACGAGAACGGCGAGCAGGTCGAGGGCTACCAGGTGCACCTCGGCGGCGCGCTCGGCCTGGAGGCCGGCTTCGGCCGCAAGGTCCGCGGCCTCAAGGTGACCAGCGCCGGCCTGCCCGACTACGTCGAGCGCCTGCTGACCCGCTACCAGGCCGACCGCACCGAGGGCGAGCGCTTCGCCCAGTGGACGGCCCGGGCGAGCGAGGAGCAGCTGTCGTGAACGGGCGACACCGGCGGACGGAGCGGGACGGACGGAACGGAGCCGGCCATGAGTGAGCGAGCAGCCCCCTTCTTCTGCCCCTACTGCGGGGACGAGGACCTGCGCCCGTCCGAGGCCGGGCACGGCGCCTGGGAGTGCCACGGGTGCCGCCGCGCCTTCCAGTTGAAGTTCCTCGGCCTGCTGTCACCGACCAACCACGGGGGTACGTCCGATGAGCGGCGCCACGACTGACCACGAGGCGGCGGCCGTCCGGGCCGGCCGCGAGCTGGAGGAGGCGACCCCGCAGGAGATCCTGCGGTGGGCCGCCGACACCTTCGGCAAGCGGTTCTGCGTCACCTCCTCCATGGAGGACGCGGTCGTCGCCCACCTCGCCTCCTCGGTGTTCCCCGGCGTGGACGTGGTGTTCCTGGACACCGGCTACCACTTCCCGGAGACCATCGGCACCCGTGACGCGGTGGCCGCGACCATGCCGGTCAACGTCATCACGCTCACCCCGCTGCGGACCGTGGCCGAGCAGGACGCCGAGCACGGGCCGCACCTGCACGACCGCGACCCGGACCTGTGCTGCTCGCTGCGCAAGGTCGAGCCGCTGAACCGCGGCCTCGGCGGGTACGACGCCTGGGCGACCGGGCTGCGCCGCGACGAGTCGCCGACCCGGGCGAACACCCCGGTGGTCTCCTGGGACCCCAAGCGCCGCAAGGTCAAGATCGCGCCGATCGCCCGGTGGACGCAGGAGGACGTGGACGCCTACGTCGCCGCCAACGGGGTGCTGCTCAACCCGCTGCTGTGGGAGGGCTACACCTCGATCGGCTGCTCGCCGCTGTCCTGCACCCGCAAGCCCGCCGAGGGCGAGGACGCCCGGGCCGGCCGCTGGTCCGGCTCCGGCAAGACCGAGTGCGGCATCCACCTCTGACCAGCCCCCACCCCCCACGTAAGGAAGAACCCGTGACAGTTCACGCCCTGGCAGCCGACGGGACCGCAGAGGCGGCCCCCGCGGTCGCCCCCTGCGAGCGCGGCGCCACCGTGTGGCTGACCGGGCTGCCGAGCGCCGGCAAGACCACGCTGGCCTTCGCACTGGCCGAGCGGCTGCGCGGCGAGGGCCACCGCGTCGAGGTCCTGGACGGCGACGAGATCCGCGAGTTCCTCTCCAAGGGCCTCGGCTTCTCCCGCGAGGACCGGCACACCAACGTCACCCGGATCGGCTTCGTCGCCGAGAAGCTCGCCGCCAACGGCGTCAAGGTGCTCGCCCCGGTGATCGCCCCCTTCGCCGACTCCCGCGCCGCCGTGCGCGAGCGGCACGCCGCGGCCGGCACCGACTTCCTGGAGATCCACGTCGCGACCCCGGTCGAGCTGTGCGCCGAGCGGGACGTCAAGGGCCTCTACGCCAAGCAGGCCGCCGGCGAGATCTCCGGTCTCACCGGCGTGGACGACCCGTACGAGGCTCCGGAGAACCCGGAGCTGCGGATCCAGACCCGGGGCCGCGAGGTGGCCGACTCCGCCGCCGAGCTGCACGCCTTCCTGACCGAGAAGGGACTCGCATGACCACCGCGACCGACCGTCCCGTCCGCACCGACGACCCCGACCGCACCTCCGGGGGGCCCTTCGCCCTGTCCCACCTGGACGCGCTGGAAGCCGAGTCGGTGCACGTCTTCCGCGAGGTCGCGGGGGAGTTCGAACGCCCGGTGATCCTGTTCTCCGGCGGCAAGGACTCCATCGTCATGCTGCACCTGGCGCTCAAGGCCTTCCACCCGGCGCCGGTCCCCTTCTCCCTGCTGCACGTCGACACCGGGCACAACTTCCCCGAGGTGATCGCCTACCGCGACCGCGTCGTGGCCGAGCACAACCTGCGCCTGCACGTCGCCCACGTCCAGGACTTCATCGACCGCGGTGTGCTCCGCGAGCGCCCCGACGGCACCCGCAACCCGCTGCAGACCGTCCCGCTGCTCGACGCCATCGAGAAGAACCGCTTCGACGCGGTCTTCGGCGGCGGCCGCCGCGACGAGGAGAAGGCCCGCGCCAAGGAGCGCGTCTTCTCGCTGCGCGACGAGTTCGGCGCCTGGGACCCCCGCCGCCAGCGCCCCGAACTGTGGTCGCTGTACAACGGCCGGCACGCGGTCGGCGAGCACGTGCGGGTCTTCCCGCTGTCCAACTGGACCGAGCTGGACGTCTGGCAGTACATCGAGCGCGAGGGCATCGAGCTCCCCGAGATCTACTACGCCCACGAGCGCGACGTCTTCGCCCGCAACGGCATGTGGCTGACCGCCGGCGAGTGGGGCGGTCCCAAGGACGGCGAGCCGGTCGAACGGCGGCTGGTCCGCTACCGCACCGTCGGCGACATGTCCTGCACCGGCGCCGTCGACTCCGACGCCACCACCATCCGGGCCGTGATCACCGAGATCGCCGCCTCCCGCCTCACCGAGCGCGGCGCCACCCGCGCCGACGACAAGATGTCCGAGGCCGCGATGGAAGACCGCAAGCGCGAGGGGTACTTCTAATGAGCACGACCATCGAGAACACCGCCACCTCGCTGCTGCGCTTCGCCACCGCCGGCTCCGTCGACGACGGCAAGTCCACCCTGGTCGGCCGCCTCCTGCACGACTCCAAGTCGGTCCTCGCCGACCAGCTGGAAGCCGTCGAGCACGCCTCCCGCAAGCGCGGCCAGGAGGCGCCCGACCTCGCACTGCTCACCGACGGCCTGCGCGCCGAACGCGAGCAGGGCATCACCATCGACGTCGCCTACCGCTACTTCGCCACCCCCCGGCGCCGGTTCATCCTCGCCGACACCCCCGGGCACGTGCAGTACACCCGCAACATGGTGACCGGCGCCTCCACCGCCGAACTCGCCGTCGTCCTCGTCGACGCCCGCAACGGCGTCGTCGAGCAGACCCGCCGGCACGCCGCCGTCGCCGCGCTCCTGCGCGTGCCGCACGTCGTCCTCGCCGTCAACAAGATGGACCTCGTCGGCTACGCGGAGCCCGTCTTCGCCGCCATCGCCGCCGAGTTCACCGCCTACGCCGCCTCGCTCGGCGTGGGCGACGTCCTCGCCGTCCCGATCTCCGCCCTCGCCGGGGACAACGTCGTCGAACCCTCCGCGCAGATGGACTGGTACGGCGGACCGACCCTGCTGGAACACCTGGAGACGGTGCCGGTCGGCAGCGACCCCAGCGCCGAACCGGCTCGCTTCCCCGTGCAGTACGTGATCCGCCCGCAGACCGAGGAACACCCCGACTACCGCGGCTACGCCGGCCAGCTGGCCTCCGGCGTGCTGCGCGTCGGCGACCCGGTCACCGTCCTGCCCTCCGGACACACCAGCACCGTCGCCGGCATCGACGCGCTCGGCCGCGAGACCGACATCGCCTGGGCCCCGCAGTCCGTCACCGTCCGGCTCGCCGACGACCTCGACGTCTCCCGCGGCGACCTCCTCGCCGCCGGCCCGGCCCCCGCGCCGACCAAGGACATCGAGGCCACCGTCAGCCACCTCAACGAGCGCCCCCTGCGCGCCGGGGACAAGGTGCTGCTCAAGCACACCACCCGCACCGTGCGCGCGCTCGTCAAGGAGATCTCCTACCGCATCGACATCGACACCCTCGAACAGCGCTCCGGCGCCGACGGGTTGAACGTCAACGACATCGGCCACGTGGTGCTGCGCACCGCCGAACCGCTGGCGCTCGACACCTACACCGACAACCGTCGCACCGGCTCGTTCCTCCTGATCGACCCGGCCGACGGCACCACCCTCACCGCCGGCATGGCGGGCGAGGCCTTCGAGACCGTACGCACCACCGACGCACCCGACGCACCCCAAGAGGAGGACTGGGTCTGATGCCCAGCGAGGCGTTCTCGGGCATGGACAAGGAAGGCGGCCGCATCGGCAGCGGCGTCCTCGGCAGCGGCCAGGGCGGCCTGACCCGATGTGCGGGCCGACAGGGCTGAGAACGCCCTGTCACCGGGCTGTCTTCCCCCACAGCCGCCCGGCTTGCCCCGGCACTCCGCTGCCGCGCGCACCACCTTCCGCACCTTCCGTCCCGAGACCGCCTCCTGACGGTCCGTCCGCGAACAGGACTCACCATGGCACCGAACCAGGCACCTTCGCGCCGCACCTCCTCCCATGGGCGCACCCGCCCCAACGCCGGCCGGATCAGACGCACCGCGGCGGCCGCCGCGGCCGGCCTGACCGCGGTGGCCCTGCTGTCGGCCTGCAGCTACGGCTCCAAGGCCGACAAGTCCGCCGACGGCAAGGCCGGCGCCGCCGCCACCGCCGGGGACTCCGGGACGAAGCTCTCCGCCGACTCCGTGAAGATCGGCTACTTCGCCAACCTGACCCACGGCACCCCGCTGGTCGGCCTCCAGGAGGGCTTCTTCCAGAAGGAGCTGGGCGCCACCCAGATCAAGACCCAGGTCTTCAACGCGGGCCCGGCCGAGATCGAGGCGCTCAACGCCGGTTCGATCGACATCGGCTGGATCGGCCCCTCCCCGGCGATCAACGGCTTCACCAAGTCCGACGGCAAGTCGCTGAAGATCATCGGCGGTTCGGCCTCCGGCGGGGTCAAGCTCGTGGTCAACCCGGACAAGGTCTCCTCCCTGGACGACCTCAAGGGCAAGAAGATCGCCACCCCGCAGCTGGGCAACACCCAGGACGTGGCACTGCTCAACTACCTTGCGGGCAAGGGCTACAAGGTCGACGCGGCCTCCGGCGCGGGCGACGTCTCGGTGGTGCGCACCGACAACAAGGTCACCCCCGACGCCTACAAGTCCGGCTCCGTCGACGGCGCCTGGGTGCCCGAGCCCACCGCCTCCAAGCTGGTCACGCTCGGCGCGAAGATCCTGCTCAACGAGAAGGACGTCTGGCCGGACAAGAAGTTCGTGATCACCAACATCATCGTCTCCCAGAAGTTCCTCAAGGAACACCCGGACGTGGTGGAGGCCGTACTGCGCGGCTCGGTGAAGACCAACGCCTTCATCAAGGCCGACCCGGACAAGGCCAAGGCCGACGCCAACGAGGCGATCAAGAAGGACGCCGGCAACGCGCTGGAGCCGGCCGTCCTCGACCCGGCCTGGGCCGACATCGACTTCCTGGACGACCCGCTGGCGAACACCCTGCAGGCCGAGGCCGACCACGCCGTCACCGCCGGGCTCCTCAAGAAGCCCAACCTGAACGGCATCTACGACCTCACCCTGCTGAACAAGGTCCTCGCCGCCCAGGGCCAGGCCGCCGTGGCGGACGCCGGTCTCGGCGCCAAGTAGCGCCCACCGAAAGGCCGTTCACCGACGACTCCGCGGTCCGGCCCCCGTCCTCCCGGTCGATCCCCGATCGATGCCCACCGGGACGGGCGGGGCCCGGGCCCCGGCCCCGACCCGCAGCCCCGCAGACCACTCACCAGGAGGTGCCCGGATGACCTCGGCACTGACCACCTCGGCGGACGCCCCCGGCGCCGACGCCCACGGCGGCGCGCCCGCCGTCCGGATCTCGCACGTGCACAAGTCCTTCGGCCGCCCCGGCGCGCAGACCCACGTCCTGGACGACATCACGCTCGACGTCGCGCCAGGCGAGTTCGTCACCCTGCTCGGCGCCTCGGGCTGCGGCAAGTCCACCCTGCTCAACCTGGTCGCCGGCCTCGACGAGCCGACCGCCGGCAGCATCGAGGTGCCCGGCGGCCGCCCCGCCCTGATGTTCCAGGAGCACGCGCTGTTCCCCTGGCTCACCGCCGGGAAGAACATCGAACTGGCCCTCAAGCTGGCCGGTGTGCCCCGCCCCGAGCGCCGCGCCGAGGCCGAGCGGCTGCTCGAACTCGTCCGCCTGAAGGGCTCGTACGGCAAGCGGGTGCACGAGCTGTCCGGCGGCATGCGCCAGCGCGTGGCGATGGCCCGGGCACTCGCCCAGGGCAGCAAGGTCCTGCTGATGGACGAGCCGTTCGCCGCGCTCGACGCCATCACCCGGGACGTGCTGCACGACGAGATCACCCGGATCTGGGCCGAGCGGCAGCTGTCCGTCCTCTTCGTCACCCACAACGTGCGCGAGGCCGTGCGACTGGCCCAGCGGGTCGTACTGCTCTCCTCCCGCCCCGGCCGGGTCGCCCGGGAGTGGCGGATCGACCTGCCGCAGCCGCGCCGCATCGAGTCCGCGGGCGTCGCCGACCTGTCCATAGAGATCACCGAAGAACTGCGTGGGGAGATCCGTCGCCATGGCCAGCACTGACACCACCCCCGTCCTGGACAAGACCGACGCGGCCCGCACCGGCGGGACGGGCACGAGCGACAGTGCCGACGTCGGTGCGGGCCTGGACGCGCTCGACTCCGTCACCGCGCAACGCGGCTCGCTCGGTGAGGCGCTGCGGACCAAGGCGCTGCCGCCGCTGATCGGCGTGCTCGTGGTGCTCGCGCTGTGGCAGGGCGCGTACAGCCTGCACGTCACCTCCTCGTACAAGCTGCCCAGCCCCGCGGACGTGTGGCGTTCCGCGCAGGACCTCTGGTACCAGGGCACGCTGTTCTCGATCATCTGGACCAGCGTCTGGCGCGGCCTGTCCGGCTTCCTGCTCGCCGTGGTGATCGGCACCCCGATCGGGCTGGTGGTCGCCCGGGTCCGGCCGGTGCGCACCGCGATCGGACCGGTGCTGCAGGGCCTGCAGTCACTGCCCTCGGTGGCCTGGGTGCCGGCCGCCGTCATCTGGCTCGGCATCAACGACTCGATGATGTACGCGGTGATCCTGCTGGGCGCCGTCCCGTCGATCGCCAACGGGCTGGTCGCCGGCATCGACCAGGTGCCGCCGCTGTTCCTGCGGGCCGGGCGCACCATCGGCGCGACCGGCCTGGCGGGCGCCCGGCACGTGCTCATCCCGGCGGCGCTGCCCGGTTACCTGGCCGGTCTCAAGCAGGGCTGGGCGTTCTCCTGGCGCTCGCTGATGGCCGCCGAACTGGTCGCCTCCTCCCCCGACCTGGGCCGCGGGCTGGGCCGGTTCCTGGAGGACCAGCGCGAGTTCTCCGACATGTCCGGGGTGCTGCTCGGCATCGTCCTGATCCTGTTCGTCGGCATCGCCATCGAGCTGCTGGTGTTCACCCCGGTCGAGCGCCGGGTGCTGCGCAACCGCGGCCTGCTGGCCACCGGCAAGTGAGGCACCGCTGATGTCCGCCCTCCTCCTCATCGCCCACGGCAGCCGCGACCCGCGGCACGCCGCGACCGTGGCCGCGCTCGTCGAGGAGGTGCGGGCCCGGCGGCCCGGTGTCGAGGTCGCCACCGCCTACCTGGACCACTGCGCGCCGCGGATCCCGCAGGTGGTGGGACGGCTGACGGACGCGGTCGCCGTCCCGCTGCTGCTCAACCGGGCGTTCCACGCCAAGCACGACATCCCCGCCGCCCTGCGCGCCGCCGGTTCCCGGCTGCCCGTCGCGGACGTGCTCGGCCCCTCCCCGCTGCTGCTCGCGGCGCTGGACCGCCGCCTCGCCGGGGCCGGCCTGGACGTCTCCTCCCCCGCGGTCCGGGCCCGTACCGGCGTCGTGCTCGCCGCCGCCGGGTCCTCCGACCCGGCCGCCGACGCCGCGACCCGCGCGGTCGCCGCCGAGTGGCGGCGCACCCGCGGCTGGGCCGCCGTCGAGGTCGCCTACGCCTCCGCCGCCGGCCCGCGCGTCCCCGACGCCCTCGCCGCGCTGCGCGCCGTCGGCGCCGAGCGCACCGCCGTCTCCCCGTACCTGCTGGCCCCCGGCCTCCTGCCGGACCGCATCGCGGCGGCCGCCGACGGGGCGGACGTCCTGGCCGACGTCCTGGGCGCCGCCCCGGAGCTGGCCGCCCTGCTGCTGGAGCGCCACGACGAGGCCCGTCTCGCCGAGCGGTCGGCCCCGGCGCTCACCGCCTGAGCGGTCAGGACGCCTTGCGGTGCTGGTACTCGGCGACCGCGGCGGTGATCACGCTGAGCGGCACCGGTTCGTCCAGGTCGGCGACGGCCGCCTCGATCCACTCCCGCATGATGGCAGTCGGCTTCAGTCCCCGTTCCCGCGCGCGCCGCCGCACCTCGTCCATCACCGGCTTGGGCAGCCGCAGCGAGGTGGTGATCATCACGGAGTCCGCCGTCGCCCGCTCGCCCGGCGCGGCGCTCATGACCTCGTCCTCGGTCAGCTCGTGCGTCTCGTAGTACTCGGCGATCGCTTCAAGCTCCGCACCGTTGTCAGTCATCTGCCACCTTCAACTCGTCCGCTTGAGGAACAGGCGCCGTTCGACAGCCGTCATGTCACGCGCGGTCGCGCAGTACCACGCCGATGCCACCGTGGTGCTGTCCGCCAGAACCACCAACAGGTAACGACCTGCCCGCGTCACGCCGAAGCAGAGCATCGTGTCGGCCCGGCCGCCGGAGAACCAGTGAGGGCGGGTGAAGACGACGTCCTCGACCTCCTCCGGGTCCACGCCGTGTCTGGCGATGTGCTCCTCGGACCGCGGACCGCTCGTTCCAGTAGATCTCACTATGCACGAGCCTCAGCGTGTTGCAAACGCAATGCACCGAGCCGGTTGCGTCCACTCCGTCGGGTGACGGCGCGCTGAAGCACCGACGGCGCGCACGGCGGGGGCCGCGCGCGCCGTGGGGGGGGTGGGTCAGGCCGGGAGGTTCCACTTCTGGTTGGCGGCACCGTTACAGTCCCAGATGCCGAGCTGGTTGCCGTTGGTGGTGGAGTAGCCCAGGTCGTCCAGGCAGCGGCCGGACTGCGGGTTGAGCAGCGAGCCGTCCGGACGGGCCTGCCACTGCTGGGCACCGGTGCCGTTGCAGTCGTAGATCTGCACCCGGGTGGCGTTGCCGGTGTTCCCGCCCGAGACGTCCAGGCACTTGCCGAGGGCCCGGATGGTGCCGTCGGTGCCGACCTTCCAGGTCTGGGCGGCGTTGCCCAGGCAGTCGTAGATCTGGACGGGGGTGCCGGCGCCGCTGTTGCCGCCGCGCACGTCCACGCACTTGTTCGCGTAGCCGCTGATCGGGCCGACCGGGCCCGCCGGGACGGGGGAGCCGGTGACGATCCAGCCGTAGGACGGCATCATCGGGTAGAAGCAGCCCGCGGAGGCGCTGGTGTTACCGGTGACCCAGTTGCTGCTCGAACCCATGCTGGTGGGGAACCCGTTGCTGTCGAAGCCCTGGCAGGAAACCGTGAGCCGCCAGGTCTGCTGCGGGTCGATGCCCGTGCAGGTGCCGAGGTAACCGTTGCCGCTCCTGACGACGGAACAGCTCCCGGTGGCCTGGGCCCCGGCGGACGGCGCGTTCGGGGTGGTGCTCTCGGCGGCTCCGGCAGCGGGTGCGGTGAGCGCGGCGGCTCCGGCGAGCAGGCCGGTGGCGAACAGGGTGACGGTACGACGCATGGCGGGGCTCCTCGGGGGTGGGGGTGATCCGGTGGACGGGGCTGCCGCGGGCATCAGGCGGGCAGGTGCCAGACCTGGTTGGCGGCGGTGGCGCCGAAGCAGTCCCAGATCTGCAGGACCGCGCCGTTCGCGCTGGAGACGTCCCGGACGTCCAGGCAGCGGCCGGACTGCGGGTTGACGAGCGAGCCGTCGGCCCGGGCCTGCCACTTCTGGGCACCGCTTCCGTTGCACTCCCACGTCCGCACCAGCGTCCCGTTGCCGGTGCGCCCGCCTTCGACGTCCAGGCAGTTGCCGACCGCCCGCACGGTGCCGTCGGCCCCGACCTTCCACGTCTGGTTGACGTTGCCGAGGCAGTCCCAGATCTGCGTCTGCGTCCCGTTCGCGGTGCTGCCGCCGCGCACGTCCAGGCACTTGCCCGCGATCCCGGTGATCCGGCCGACCGCACCCGCCGGAACCGCCGGACCGAACTCGATCTGGCCGGCGCCCGGCATCAGCGGGTACATGCAGCCCGCGGCGACGCTGGTGTTGCCGGTGACCCAGTTGCTGGCCCAACCCGAGTAGATGGGCACGTGGTTGTTCCAGTCGTAGCCCGAGCAGCCGACCACGACGCGCCAGGTCTGCTGCGGGTCGATGCCCGTACAGGTGCCGGTGGGGGCCGGGTTGGCGTCGGTGACGGTGCAGCTCCCGACGCCGCCCGGGCCCGGGACGGTGGTGGACGCCGCGCTCCGGGCAGTGCTCTCGGCGGCACCGGCGGCCGGCGCGGTGAGCGCGGCGGCTCCGGCGAGCAGGCCGGTGGCGAACAGGGTGACGGTACGACGCACGGGGAGAGTCCTTCCGGAGAGGGTGAACCGGCCGGCCCGCATGTGAAGCACCGGTGATGACGGTGTGACGTTTGCGCGGGCCGCGCGAAAGCATCGGGCACCGCCTGTTCACGGTCAACGGGCAGGGGTGAAGATCACGCCACCGCTCCGTCCACGGAGGATTGGTGTACGACACGGTCCGGGACGGACCCCGGCAGGCCGGACGCGCGGCCGATCCGGCCGGATCGCGTACGGCCCGGCCCCCGTGTGAGCGAGGGGCCGGGCCGTCGGACGGTGCGGTGCCGGGCGGTGCCGGGTCAGATCCGGCGCAGGGTGAAGGCGTCCGACGGGTGGCCCGCGACGGCGTCGGCGAGGCCGGCGGAGAGCTGGTAGAGGCTGCCGGCCGGGCCGGCGAGGAGCGCGGTGGGGGTGGCGTCGACGGAGGGCCGGACGGCGGTGAGGCGGGCGGTGCGCCAGTGGTCGTCCGAGCGCAGTTCGACCTCGGCGTCCCGGCCGGCGCCCAGGAGGGCGTTGGTGACGCCCGCGACGGAGCCGTCCGGGCGGCCGAGCAGGCCGTCCAGGTGGAGCAGGGACGCGCCGCCGGCCACCTCGACCCGGCGCACCCCGGCCGGGTTCCACAGCGGGACCTGCCACAGCGTGCCGTCGTCCCACTTGCCGACGACCAGACGGCCCTCGCGCAGGACGATGCCGTTGAGGCCGTACGAGCCCGGGGCGGGGGCCAGCCGCGGGTCGCGCAGCAGCACGGAGGCGGTGCCGTCCGGCGCCACCCGGTAGACGACGGGGGCGAAGGAGTCGGTGACGTAGGCGGTGCCGTCAGGGCCGACCGCGATGTCGTTGGCCAGGTGGTTGCCGCCGTCGGCGGCGACGGCGGCGAGGTCGGTGTGGAAGATCCGCCGGCCGGTGTCCAGGTCGTAGGCGCCGATCCCGGCGATCTTCCCGAAGGTCGCGGCACTGCTGCGCTCGCCGACGCCGTTGTCGAGGTCGGTGACCAGGACGCGGTGGTGGACGGGGTCGATCCGCAGGCCGGCGATCTCGGTCAGCGCGGGGTCCTGCACCAGGGTGCGCACGCTCCCGTCGGTGCCGACGGCGGAAACGGTGCCGTGCCGCAGCGAGCCGAGCAGGAAGCGGTGGTGGGAGGCGTCCCAGACGCCCGACTCGGGCACCAGGGTCGGCGCGTGGCCGGTGATCACGGCCGGGGCCGGGCAGTCGGCGGCCGCCGCGGCGGGCAGCGTGCCGGCCGTGCCGACCAGCGCGGCGAATGCGGCCGCGACCAGGGTGCGGCGGAGGGTACGGTGCTGACGGTTGCTCATCGGGATTCCCTTGCGCGTGCGATCCGTTGACGTGATCAAGCCTCGCGCGGACGGGCGGGCCGCAGCAGTGCGTGGGAGTACTGGTAGTCGGACTACCAGGGAGGACGGGGGACATGGTGGACGTGGTGGACGTCGACGACGCCGGGGAACGCCGGACGGCACTGTCGAGCTTCCTGCGCACCCGCCGGGCGCGGCTGACGCCGCAGGACGTCGGGCTGGCGCCGGGGGTGCGGCGGCGCACCCCGGGGCTGCGGCGGGAGGAGCTGGCGCTGCTCGCCGGCGTGGGGGTGACCTGGTACACGTGGCTGGAGCAGGGCCGCGACATCCACCCGTCGCCGGAGGTGCTGGCCAGCCTCGCCCGGACGCTGCGGCTGGACCGGGCGGAGACGGCGTACCTGTTCCGGCTGGCCGGCAGCCACCCCCGGGACGGCGAGGTGGCCGCGCCGGGGGACGTCCCGGTCCCGCTGCTGCGGCTGATGCACGCGCAGTGGCCGGCGCCGTCGTTCGTGATGGACGCCAACTGGGACATCCGGGCCTGGAACCCGGGCGCGGACGCACTGTTCGGCCTGACCGAGCGGCCGCCGGAGGAGTGCAACCTGGCCTGGGTGGTGTTCGGCAACCCCGTGCACCGGGCCCGGGTCGAGCACTGGGAGGCACACGCCCGCCGCTTCCTGGCGCAGCTGCGCTCCGCCTACGCCGAGCGCGGCGGTGAGGCGACGGCCGTGGGGCGCCACCTGGCCCGGATGATCCAGCAGGTCCGCGGCGAGTACCCGGAGGCGGACGCCTGGCTGGAGGAGCACCAGGTCGCCGAGCGCTCCGGCACCGAGAAGGTGATCCGGCACGAGGCGGTGGGCCTGGTACGGATCGACCAGCACGTGCTGCTGGCCGCCGAGGGCCTGCAGCTGATCGTGATGGCCCCGCGCGACGCCGAGTCGGAGGAGCGGTTGCGCGCGCTGGCGCCGGCCTCCGCCGCCGTGGCGGTCTGACGCGGGGTGCGCCGCCCCGGCGGGGTGCCGGGGCGGCGGACCGGACCGGCCGTCAGGCCGGGAGGTTCCACTTCTGGTTCTCGGCGCCGTTGCAGTCCCAGATGCCGAGCTGGTTGCCGTTGGCGGTGGAGAAGCCCAGGTCGTCCAGGCAGCGGCCGGACTGCGGGTTGAGCAGCGAGCCGTCCGGGCGGGCCTGCCACTGCTGGGCGCCGGTGCCGTTGCAGTCGTAGATCTGGACCTTGGTCCCGTTGCCGGTGTTGCCACCCGAGACGTCCAGGCACTTGCCGATGGCGCGGATCGTACCGTCGACGCCGATCCGCCACTTCTGGGCCCAGGTGCCGTTGCAGTCGTAGATCTGGACCGGGGTCCCGTTGCCGAAGTTCGCGCCCTTCACGTCGACGCACTTGCTCGCGTAGCCGGTGATCTGGCCGGTCGGGCCGGCCGGCGGCACGGCGCCGAGCATGACGCGCGGGAACATGATCGTGTCGCCGAAGCCGCAGGACGCGGAGACGGTGCCGTCGCCGATCCCCAGCCCGCCGAACGCGGGGCGGGAGAACTGCATCGTGTGGTCGGTGTTCCAGTAGAGGCAGTTGGCGGTGACGGACCAGGTCTGCATCGGGTCGAGGCCGGTACAGGTGCCCATGGCGTTGAAGCCGGCCGCGTAGGCGGAGCAGGCGGGGGCGGCCTGGGCGGAGGTCGCGGGGGCCACCAGGGCGGCGGCTCCGGCGAGCAGGGCGGTGGTCAGCAGTGCGGAGGTGCGGCGCATGGGGAGGGTCGTCCTTCCGGTCGGCGAATCACGTCGGCCCACGCCCGGTCGCACCGCGGTGACGGTGCGGCAGGTGTGTGGGATGCGTGAGAGCTTCGTGGCTGAACGGTTCGCCGTCAACCGGCAGTTGGGCGGGTTCTGCCGGTGTCCGGGGCGCTGAGCTGCGCGGTCCCGCCGAACGGCATTTTCCCGCGGCCCCCGGCTCCGGCTCCGGCTCCGGCCCTCGCTCCTCGGAACACCCCCGGCCCCGGAAGACCCCCGGAAGACCCGGGTACGCAGCCCCCGGAACGCCGAACGGCCCGGCGCCCCCTCGTGGTGAGAGGGCGCCGGGCCGTTCGGTTCCGGACGTCAGTCGAACGTGCGGCGCTGGCGCCCGGTCCCGTAGTTGGAGCCGGACTTGGCGCCGCTGCCGGGCTTGGAGCGCCCGGAGGAGCGGCCGATGAAGCCGGCCGCCTGCGGGCGGTCGCCCTGGGTGGCGGCGCCCGTCCGCTGCTTGGGGCGGGGGCGGCGCGGGTTGCCGTTCATGTCGACGTCGGTGGGCAGTCCGGAGCGCTTGCCGGGGCGGCGGCGCTGGCCGCCGTTCTTGGCCCCGGCGCGCCCGCCGGCCGTCTCGTCCGCCGGACCGGCCGCGGCGGCCTGGGCCACCGGCACCGCCAGGGTGACCGGGACGCCGCTGGGCGTGCGGGCGCCGGTGATCCGGGTCAGGTCGGCGTCGCCGGGGCGGATCTTGGTGACGGTCGGGCGGATGCCGGCGACCGTCATCAGCCGGTTGACCTCGCGGCGCTGCTCGGGCAGCACGAGGGTGACGACCGTGCCGGACTCGCCGGCCCGGGCGGTGCGGCCGCCGCGGTGCAGGTAGTCCTTGTGGTCGATCGGCGGGTCGACGTTGACCACGAGGTCCAGGCCGTCGATGTGGATGCCGCGGGCGGCGACGTTGGTGGCGATCAACGCGGTGACGTGGCCCTCGCGGAACTGGTCGAGGACCCGGTTGCGCTGCGGCTGGGACTTGCCGCCGTGCAGGGCTGCGGCCTTCACGCCGTTGGCGAGCAGCTGCTTGGCCAGCCGGTCGGCGCCGTGCTTGGTGTGCACGAACATGATCACGCGGCCGTCGCGGGAGGCGATGTGCGCGGTGGCGGAGGCCTTGTCGGTCTGGTCGAGCTGGAGGACGTGGTGGTCCATGGTGGTCACCGCGCCGGCCGACGGGTCGACCGAGTGGGTCACCGGGTCGGTCAGGAAGCGCTTGACCAGCCGGTCGACGTTGCGGTCCAGGGTGGCGGAGAACAGCATCCGCTGCCCGCCCTCGGCGACCTGCTCCAGCAGCTTGCTGACCTGCGGCAGGAAGCCCATGTCGGCCATCTGGTCGGCCTCGTCCAGGACGGTGATCGCCACGTCGGAGAGGTTGACGTCACCGCGCCCGATCAGGTCGTCCAGCCGGCCCGGGGTGGCGACCAGGACCTCGGTGCCGCGGCGCACCGCGCTGGCCTGCCGGTTGATCGACATGCCGCCGACGACGGTGGTGATCCGCAGGTTGACGGCGGTCGCGTACGGGGTGAGCGCCTCGGTGACCTGCTGGGCCAGCTCGCGGGTGGGCACCAGGACGAGCGCCAGCGGGTGCCGGGCGACGGCGCGGCTGCCGGCGGTGCGGGCGAGCAGCGGCAGGCCGAAGGCCAGGGTCTTGCCGGAGCCGGTGCGGCCGCGGCCGAGCACGTCGCGCCCGGCGATCGAGTCGGGCAGCGTGGCGGCCTGGATCGGGAACGGCTCGGTGACGCCTTCGCGGCCGAGCGCGGAGAGGATCGCCTTGGGCAGGTCCAGCTCGGCGAAGGTGGCCGCCGGGGGGCGCGGCGGGGTGCCCTGGACGACGGTGAAGTCGGCGGCCTCGGGTGCGGCGGTCCGGGTCTGCTTGGGGGCGCCGGAGCGGCCGCGCGGCTTGCGCGAGCGGTCGCCGCCGCCGGCGGCGGTGCGGCGGGACTGGTCGGTGGTGCGGGCGCCGCGGTCGCGGGGCGGGCGGGCAGGGGTGGTCACGGGATCTCCGTCCGTCGGTCGGCAGCCCGCTGGTCGCGGGCCGTGTCGGCCGTCGGGGGTGAGTCCGCCGCCCCGGCCGTACGGCGGCATGAACAGGGGCCCGCACCGTGCGGTGCGGGCCCCGCTTCGCGATCTTCGCGAGTCAGCGTGGGCTGACGTCAGCCGATGATCTGGATGTTCTCGGCCTGCGGGCCCTTCTGGCCCTGCGTGACGTCGAACTCGACCTTCTGGCCCTCGAACAGCTCACGGAAGCCCTGAGCCTGGATGTTCGAGTAGTGGGCGAACACGTCGGCGCCGCCGCCGTCCTGCTCGATGAAGCCGAAGCCCTTTTCGCTGTTGAACCACTTCACGGTGCCGGTAGCCATAACCGTCTCCTCTAAAACTGGGGCATCAGGGATCCACACCTCGTGAATCCCCAAGTAGCCGCGATCCCCATCCGGAGACTGAAACACCGGACAAAACAAATGCGCCTGTTGGTTGGAACCAGCAGGCGCACATACACGTTCATGGGAACCAAAACTGCAACTGCCTCGACTGTAGCACGGCGACACCCCGCGCGACCGGGGATTTTCCGCCGAACAGATCACGTTTGACGCCCTCGGAACAAGGGGACGCGGCGCCCCGCCGGAGCGGGGCGCCGCCTGTGGACCGGGCCGGTCCGGGTCGTCCGGGGTCACCCCCGGGCGGGCCCGGACCGGCGCCGCGTCAGTGCCGTCCGGCCGGCTCCGGCACGCCGTGCGCGCCCGCCAGCGGGGCCGGCCCCTCGCCGTGGCCGTGGCCGGGGCTGTCGGCGTGGCCGGGCCACCAGGCGCGGTGGCCGAGCAGCGCGGTCAGGGCCGGGGTGAAGAACATCGCCATCACGAAGGCCGCCAGCACGATGCCGAAGGCCAGCGAGAAGCCGAGCTCCATGAAGAGGACGTTGCCCGCGAGCATGAAGGTCGCGAACGAGGCCGCCAGGATGAAGCCGGCCGCCGCGACGGTCGGGCCGCCGTGCTTGATGGCCTCGCTGGCCGCCTCGCGCGGGTTGCGGCCCTCGCGGGCCTCCTCGCGGAGGCGGGAGATGATCAGGATGTTGTAGTCGGTGCCGATCGCCACCACGAAGAGGTAGATGAAGATCGGCAGCATGAACATCAGGCCCTGCTCGCCCTTGATGTTCTGGAACACCAGGGTGGTGGCACCGAGGGTGCCGCCGAAGCCGAGGCCGACCGAGGCCATCAGGTACCACGGCGCGACCACGCTGCGCAGCTGCAGGCCCAGGATGAGCATGATGATCAGGGCCGCGATCGGGAAGACCAGCGTGTAGTCGTGCACCATCGCGGTGTTGATGTCCTTGTACACCGAGGTGATGCCGCCGACCAGCGTCTTGGTGTCGGCCGGGGCCGAGGCGTGGGCGGTGTCGCGGACCTTCTCGATGGTGTCGATGGCCTTGTTGGAGGCCGGCGCGTCGTTGAGCATCACGGTGAAGTCACCGGTGGTGCCGTCGGCGCTGATCGCCTTGTTCTCGGTGCTCGGCGTGACGACGGAGGCCACTCCGGGGACGCCCTGGAGCTTGTCGGCGAAGTCCTTGATCGCGGATTCGCCGAGCTTGGCGCCGTTGGTGCTGGTCAGGTAGACGTGGCTCGGGTCGGCGGCGCCGGCCGAGAACGCGGTCATCAGCTTGTCCTGGACGACCATCGACTCCTTGCCCTTGGGCATGGAGCTGCCCGCCAGGTCGTAGGTGCCGTTGTAGTTGACGCCGGCCAGGGTGAGCACCAGCAGGATGCCGCCGGAGACCAGGGCGACCAGGCCGGGCTTCTTGCCGGTCATCCGGCCGAGCGCGGCGAAGCGGGCGTTCTTCGGCTCCTGCATCCACTTCTTGCCGGGCCAGAACACGGCCTTGGACGGGAGGACGGCGAGCACGGCCGGGGCCAGGGTCAGCGAGACCAGGGCGGTCGCGATGACCGCGATGGCCAGCGCCGGGCCGAGCGCGGTGAACATGCCCAGGCTGGAGAGGATCAGCACGGCGAAGGCGACGGCGACGGCACCGGCGGCGGAGGCGATCGCCTCGCCGACCCGGCCGACGGCGTTGGCCACGGCCGTCTTGCGGTCCTCGCCCAGGCGCAGCCGCTCGCGGTAGCGGAAGGCGAGGAAGAGGAAGTAGTCCGTGCCGACGCCGAGGACCACGATGATCAGGATCGCGGAGGTCATCGGCGAGGACTTCAGGTCGAACATCTTGATCGCGTCGGCGATCAGGCCGTTGGCCACCGGCATCGCGATGACCAGCGAGAGCAGGACCGGCAGCAGGCCGGCCAGGACGCTCCGGAAGATGATGCCGACGATCAGGATGACCAGCAGCAGGCTGCCGAGCATCACGATGGCGTCGGTGGCGCCGGAGGCGTCCTTCTGGTCCAGGGAACTGGCGGCCTGACCGCCGACCTGGAACTTCAGGCCGCTGCCGTCGGCGAGCTTGGAGCCCTCCTCACGCAGCTTCTTGGCCGCGTCGGGGTACTCCTCGGTCTGCATCTTGGTCTTGTCGATGGCGACCATGGACAGCGCGTACTTGCCGTCCTTGGACTTCGACGTCTTGGGGTCGACCGGCAGGATCTTCTCGACCGCGGGGATGTTCGCGGCGGTCAGGCCGTTGACGACCTTGTCCATCGAGGCCTGGTCGGCGTCGTTCAGCGCCTGGCCGTCGTTGCGCTCGAAGAGCAGCAGTGCGGCGGGGGTGAAGCTCGACGGGAAGGCCTGCTCCTGGAGCTGCGCCGCCTGGATGGACTCGTAGTGCTTGGGCAGGAACGCGGACTCGTCCGTCTGGGAGGTGACCTTCGGGGCCGACGCGACGATGGCGAGCATCGCGACGACCCAGGCGAGGATCACCCACCACGCACGGCGAACGACGAAGTGTCCTAGTCGGTGGAACATGCTCGATGCCTCCTGGGCATGGTTCACCGCAGCCCTTGGGGGACGGGACGCTGGGCGACGGCAGGACCGGCCCGGACGTGTCGGCGACACGCCCTTGCCGGTCGGCAGGTAAGTGGTGTGGGGCATCATCTTACGAGCACTTGCTTGCCGCCCGGCAAGGAGCCCCCGTATTCCAACCCCCCGTACAAGGGCCCCCCGAAACGGCCCCGACCCAGTTTCCCCCGGGCCCGACCCCCTTGACCTCGTGCTCCGGGTGGAGTCATCTCCCCCTCAGGGTGGAGTCGGGTCCCCTACCCCCGAGGAGGAGTTCTCGGGGTCGGAGGGTAGGGATAACCCCACCCCGCCCCCGAGGCCAGCCCCAGGGCAGCGTCACCCGCCAGCCGGATTACCCACCAACCCCCGCTTCCCTACTGTCTGTTGGGACGCCGGATCCGCACCCGGCGCGCAGCGGCAGGCGGCACCGGTGACCACGGCAGCCGCCGCCGCTCCCGTCCGGCGACGACCGCCGCACTCCCAGGGGGGACCTCCCGTGAAGCCCGTACCGCCCGCACCCGGCAAGGCCAGACTCGGCGTGGCTGCCGCGATGGGCGTCTGGAGCGCCCGGCACCGGAAGACCGCCGTCTTCGGCTGGCTGCTCTTCGTCGTGCTGGCCGCCGCGCTCGGCGGCATGCACGGCAGCACACAGGTGACCGACGCCGAGTCGATGCCCGGACAGGTCTCCCGGGCCGCGAAGATCCTCGACGAGGCCGGCCTGAAGAGTCCGGCGAGCGAGACCGTCCTCGTCCAGAGCGCCACCCGCAGCGCCGACGACCCCGACTTCCGTGCCGCCGTCGGCCAGGTGGTCACCGCCGTCGACGGCACCGGCAAGGCCGCCGAGGTCCGCTCGCCGTACGACACCAAGGCGGTCTCCCCCGACGGCCACTCCGCGCTCGTCCTGGTCACGCTCAAGGGCGACCGGGAGCAGGCCGTCGAGAACGTCACCTCCGTGATGGACGCGGTGGCCGGCGTGCAGACCCGCAACCCCGGCCTGACCGTGGTCGAGCTCGGCGACGCCAGCTCCGACAGGTGGATCCAGGACCAGTTCAAGAACGACTTCTCGCGCGCCGAGTGGACGGCCGTGCCGCTCGCCCTCGGCATCCTGCTGATCGCCTTCGGCGCGCTGGTCGCCGCCGTCCTGCCGGTGGTGCTCGCCCTGACCGCCTTCGTCGCGGCGTCCGGGCTGGTCGCGCTCAGCAGCGGCCTGCTGCACACCAGCAACGACGCCGGCTCGGTGATGCTGCTGGTCGGCCTCGCCGTCGGCGTCGACTACTGCCTCTTCTACCTGCGCCGCGAGCGCGAGGAGCGGGCCGCCGGGCACGACGCGCACACCGCGCTGACCGTCGCCGCCGCCACCAGCGGCCGGGCCGTGCTGGTCTCCGGCGTGACCGTGGTGGTCGCCATGGCCGGCATGTTCCTCACCGGGATCGCCGACTTCCGGGCGATGGCCTTCGCCACCATCCTGGTCGTGGTCACCGCCGTGCTCGGCTCGCTGACCGTGCTGCCCGCACTGCTGTCGATGCTCGGCGACCGGGTCGACCGGGGCCGGGTGCCCCTCCTCGCCGGGCTCCGCCGCCCGGACGCCGCGCGGACCGGCGGACGGTTCTGGAACGCCGTGCTGACCCCGGTGCTGCGCCGCCCGCTGGCCTCCACCCTGCTCGCCGGGGCCTTCCTGCTCGCCCTGGCCGCACCGCTGCTCACCATGCGCACCGCCAACCTCACCTTCCAGCAGCAGCTGCCCGCGGGAAACCCGCTGGTCACCGCCTCGCAGAAGATCGAGGCCGCGTTCCCCGGCAGCCCGGCCCCGGCCACCGTCGTCATCAAGGCCGCCGACATCGACTCCCCCGCGATGACCGCCGCGATCGCCGACCTCAAGGCGAAGGCGCTGGCCGGCGGACGGATGCACGGCCCGGTCGAGGTCACCGTGCACGCCGACCGGAACGTCGCCACCGTCGACATCCCGCTCAACGGCACCGGCAACGACGCCACCAGCAACGACGCGCTGAAGTCCCTGCGCGAGGACCTGGTGCCCTCGACCGTCCTCACGGTGCCCGGCACCGAGGCCCCGGTCACCGGGCGCACCGCCGGTTCGTACGACTTCAACGCCAAGATGACCGGCGCGATGCCGCTGGTCTTCGGCTTCGTGGTCGCCTTCGCCTTCCTGCTGATGCTCACGTCCTTCCGCTCACCGGTCGTGGCCGGCACCGCCGTGGTGCTCAACCTGCTCTCGGTGGGCGCCGCGTACGGGGTGCTGACGCTGGTCTTCCAGCACGGCGTGGGCGCCTCGTTGCTGGGCACCGCCGGGGTCGGCGCGGTGGAGTCCTGGGTGCCGCTGTTCCTCTTCGTGATCCTCTTCGGGCTCTCGATGGACTACCACGTCTTCGTGGTCTCCCGGATCAAGGAGGGCCACGACCGCGGACTGCCGACCCGGGAGGCCGTCGCCCACGGCATCCGCTCCACGGCCGGGGTGGTCACCAGCGCCGCGGTGATCATGGTCGCGGTGTTCGCGGTCTTCGGCACCCTGTCCATGCAGGCGATGAAGCAGATGGGCGTGGGCCTGGCGGTCGCCGTGCTGATCGACGCCACGGTGATCCGCGCGGTGCTGCTGCCCGCGGTGATGAGCCTGCTCGGCGACCGCAACTGGTACCTGCCGCGCTGGCTGAACCGGCTGCCGGACCTGTCGCACGGCGGGTCCGTCCCGCCGCCCGCCACCGCGACCGCCGGCCCCGGACGGCCCGCGGGCCCCGCGGACGGCACCGCCCGGCACCGGAAGGTCACGGTCTGAGCCCCCACCGGTGACACCGGTCACGCCGGGCCCCGCCACCCGCGGAGCCCGGCGTCCGTGCGTCATGATGATCACCGCCCGGGCCCCCGGGCGGACACCGCCGGAACGGAGCCCCGTCATGCCCCCCTTCGACGAGGGCCGCGCCCGGCTGCTGCTCGCCCGCGCCTGCGAGTCCGCCGGCCTGCCCGGCCCCGACGACGCCCGGCTGCTCGCGCTCGGCGAGAACGCCGTCTTCGACCTCGGCGACCCGGCCGTCGTCGCCAAGGTCGGCCGCGGCCCCGAGCTGTCCGAGCGGGCGCACCGCGAACTGGCCGTCGCCCACTGGCTGGCCGGGCAGGGCGTCCCGGTGGTGCGCCCGTACGACGCGGTGGCGCCCGAGCCACAGCTCGCCGACGGGCACCCGGTCACCCTCTGGCACCGGCTCCCGCCCGCCGTCCGCCCCGCCCGCCCGGTCGACCTCGCCCCGCTGCTGCGCGCCCTGCACCGGCTGCCGGTGCCGCCCGTCCCGCTCGGCCGGCGCGACCTGCTCGCCCCGGTGGAACGCTGGCTGGCCTCCGCCGAGGGCCACGTCGACCCCGCGGACGTCGCGTTCCTGCGCGAGCGCCGGGACGCCTTCGAAGCCGCCCTGCCCGGCCTCGCGCCGCGGCTGGGCCCCGGCGTGATCCACGGCGACGCGCTGCCGCGCAACGTCCACGTCGGCCCGGACGGGCCGGTGCTGCTCGACCTCGAATTCGTCGCCGACGACCTGCGCGAACACGACCTGGTGGTCCTCGCGCTCGCCCACGACCGCTACGGCGTGCCCGGCGAGGAGTACGACGCGTTCACCGCGGCGTACGGCTGGGACGTCCGCGACTGGCCCGGCTTCACCGTGCTGCGCGGCGCCCGGGAGACCGCCAGCGCCTCCTGGGTGGCGCAGCAGGCGGCGAGCAACCCGGCCGCCCTGGCGGAGTTCCGGCGGCGGGTCGACTCCCTGCGGGACGGCGCCACCGAGGTGCGCTGGTACCCGTTCTGACGGCCGGGCGATACCCCGGTCCGCGGCCGGACGCCAACCGGGGCGGGTGTGAGAAGAGTCCTGAAAGGGAGGGGTCCGGCGGGCAACCGGGGCACGTACGGTGGGCGTCCTACCGGACAGTCATCCTGACCCGAGGGATCGGCACCGAACTCGCACCTCAGGAGCCGCCACCATGCACAGGACCGCCCGACACCCCTTGCCCACGACCCGCCCGTCCCGCTCCCGGCACAGGCTGATCGCGGGCTGCGTCGCGGTGGCCGGCCTCCTGGGACTGACCGCGTGCGGCACCGCCAGCGGGGCGCTGCAGCCGTCGGGCGGCAGCACCGCCCGCTCCCCGATCGCCACCCGGCCGCCGGCCGCCGCCCAGCCCGGCACGGCCGCGGCCACCATCGCCCCGACGCCCGGCTCCGACGGGATCCCGCCCGCCCCCGGGGCCTCCTCGTCGGCTGCGCCGGCCGCCCCCGCGAAGCCCCGCACGCCCGGACCGGCCCGTTCCTCCTCCCCGGCCGCGCCGGCCACCACCCCCGACGCACCACCGGCCGCGGCCCCCATAGCCGGCTCCCCCGTCGCGTCCACCGCGCCCGCCGGGCCCGCCGCACCGCCCGAGCACCCCCGCGCGGGCACGGTGATCGGCTCCACCGCCTCCGGCGGCCGCACCGTCGCGCTCACCTTCGACGACGGCCCCGGCCCCGCGACCGGGCAGATCCTCGACCTGCTCGCCCAGTACCACGTCAAGGCCACGTTCTGCGAGATCGGCCAGAACGCCGCCGCCGACCCGGCCACGGTCAAGCGCGTCCTGGCCGCCGGACACCGGCTCTGCGACCACAGCGTCCACCACCCGCAGCCGTTCGCGAAGCTCCCGCACGACAAGGCCGCGTACGAGATCACCGCGGCCCGCGACATGATCGTCCAGGCCGGCGGCCCCGGCACCCGGGTCACCTGGTTCCGCGCCCCGGGCGGCGGCTTCAACGCCGACAACGAGCACATCACCGCGGGCCTCGGGATGTCCTCGCTCGGCTGGTCCGTCGACCCGCGCGACTGGTCCCGCCCCGGCGTTCCCGCCATCGTCTCCACCGTGCAGAACCAGCTCAGGCCGGGCGGCGTGATCCTCATGCACGACGGCGGCGGCGACCGCAGCCAGACCGTGGCCGCGCTCAAGCAGCTGCTGCCCTGGCTGATCGCCCAGGGGTACACCTTCGACTTCCCCGCAGGCTGAACCCTGTCCGGCCGAGAACTGCCCTCTGTTCGCCCGCCGTTCACCCCCTGAGCAGCGGGCGGCCGCGCTGCGCACCCGGACTCCGCCCTAGCATCCGGCCATGACGACGGACGGGCCCACGGGCGATCGACTCGCCCTCCGGGAACTGCGGATGGGCTTCGGCCGGACGCTCGCCACCGCCTGCAGCGGGCTGCTCTGCGCGGGCGCCGGATGGCTGCTGTCCACCGCCGTCGTCCTGATCGGCGGCCCCGACGACTGCGAGGTCCCGCCCTGCCACGGCGGCCCGATCACCGTCGTCCAGCTCCTCGGCGGAATCCTCGCCGCCGTCCTCGGCACGGTCGGCACGGCCCTCGGCACGGGCCGCGCGACGCCCGGATCGCCCCGGCGGCTGCCACTCGCCCCGGTGCTGCTCGTCTCCCTGGCCGTCGCCCTGCTCGGCGCC
This sequence comes from Kitasatospora sp. NPDC059599, assembly GCF_042735125.1. Classification (NCBI taxonomy): domain Bacteria; kingdom Bacillati; phylum Actinomycetota; class Actinomycetes; order Kitasatosporales; family Streptomycetaceae; genus Kitasatospora; species Kitasatospora sp. NPDC059599. Next base: position 67,354 of record NZ_JBHWCL010000014.1, read on the forward strand.
GCCCGAACCGGGGGCCGCACCCACCCCTGGCTGCTCGCCACCGCCGCACTCGCCCTCGCCGTCGCGGCGCCCGCCGCCGTCCTGGCCCGGCCGCGGCTCGCTCGGCAACGCCGCGCCTACCTCGCCGCCCTGGCCACCGCGCGGCGCCTGGAAGCGCACGGCGTCAGCACCGTCGGCACCGTCACGGCGACCGAGACGCTGCGCCCCGCCGAGGACCACAAGGTCGAACTCCGGCTCACCGTCCGGTACTTGACGCCCGACGGCACCGGGCACACCCGCAGGCACACCGGGACCTACCCCGTCCACGACGCTCCCCGCGCCGGCAGCCGGATCGCCGTCCGCTACGACCCCCGCGACCCGGCCACCGCCGCCGTCGGGGCCCCGCGGCCCGACACCGCTCCCCCGCGGGACGCCCGACCGCCGCTGACCGCCGAACTGGAACGCCTGGCCGCGCTCCACCGCGAAGGCTCCCTCGACGCGACCGAGTTCGAGCGCGCCAAAGCCGCCCTGCTCGACGGCCGGGGATGACCGTAGGGTGGCTGCCATGACCGGCCCCACCCCCACCGAACTCGTCGCCGCCGTACCGGGCCTGGCCCCGTACCTGCGGCCCGCCACGCTGCTCCACCCGTACGCCGCGACGCCCGACCCGCAGGCGAGCCGGATCGGCGGCCCGGCGCTGTGGCCGGCCGGCGAGCCCTGGCCGCACTGCACCGCGGGGCACCTGGTCGACGAGTACCGGGAGGTCCCCGCGGCCGACCGCGCCGTCTGGGAGGGCATCGACCGGGCACTGCGCGAGCGTGCCCGGGCCGGCGGCGACCCGCACGTCCTCACCGCCGACGAGGCCGCGGAGCGGCGCCGCATCATGGACGGCGGCAGCCTGGACCTGACCGACTGGCGCACCCACCGGACGGTCCCCGAACAGCCCGCCGCCGGGTGTGCCCTGGTGCCCCTCGCGCACCTGCGTGCCGAGGACGCCCCGCACCTGCCCTGGCCGGAGGGAACCGACCGGCTGCAGGTGCTCTGGTGCCCCAACGACCACCGGGACCTCCCGAACACGCGCCACTACTACGGCCCGAACGTCGAACTCCACTGGCAGCGTGGCACCGACCTCGCCCCGACCGTCCCCCCGGCACCCCGGCGCAGCGACGAGCGGTACCTGCCGACCCCGTGCGCGGTGCGCCCCGAGCAGATCGTGGACCTGCCGGACCAGGACGAGCTGCCCACAGAACTCCACGACGCCGCCGAGGAGTTCGCGCAGCGGTACGGCCTGGAGTACCACCGCGCGCTGTCCTGCGCAGAGGGCTGGAAGCTCGGCGGCTGGCCGTCCTGGCATTCCACCGACCTGGTCCCGGTCGACTGCGGCTGCGGCGCCCGGATGGTCCACCTGCTCACCGTGGACAGCAGCCTGGACCCGGACGTGTCCGTCGGGCGGTTCGCGGAACTGCACGTCTTCGTCTGCCCGGTGGACCTCGGGCACCCGGTCGGCCTGGACCTGCAGTAACCCCTCAGGCCAGGTCGAGCCGGTAGACCTGCCGGGAGCCGCCCTCCGGGCCCGGGTCGGCGGCCTCGGCCTGGGTGAAGCCCAGCCGTTCGTAGAAGACCCGGGCGCCGCTCGCCACCGCACCCGGGTGGTCCGCGCCGAAGGTGACCACCTCGACGACGGCCGGGGCCCGGACGTGGCGGCGCAGCGCGTCCGTGACCAGTTCCCGGCCGACGCCGGTTCCCCGGGCGCGTCCGGCGACGACCAGCCAGTGCAGGTGGTGCCGCGCGGGCCGGGCCCGGTCGGTCCCGAAGAGCAGGCCTCCGAGCAGCCCCCGGTCGTCCTCGACCACGGTGGCCAGGCCCCGGTCGGCACTGCGGACGACCGCGCGGTGGAAGCCGGGTTCGGCGACCATCGGGCCGAACCAGTGCTCGACCTCGGCGGCGAGGGCGAGGAAGCCGGGCAGGTCCGCAGGGCGGGCGAGGCGTACCGTCACCCGGGCAGTATGCCGGGAACGGCCGGGCCTGTCCGGCTGGGCTTTCCGGGCCTGCCGGGCCCTCGACGCCGGACGGGACCGGCCCTGTCCGGACCTAACGGGCGGGCCAGCGCGGGTCGACCACCGCCTGCGGGTCCTTGCCGCGGCGCAGCCAGGCCTGCAGGCCCTCCGCCCACGTCCGGTACCAGCCGATCTGCCGCCGGTGCAGTTCGGCGGGCGCGACCTCCCCCACCTCGGCCGGGTAGCGCTCGGCCAGGGCGACCGCGACCCGGACGGCGGCCAGCGCGTCGCTGCCCGCCTCGTGCGCGTCCGTCAGCTCCACCCCGTACACGTGGCAGACCCGCTGCAGGGTGCGCGAGCCCTTGCGGTACTTGTCCACGGCGCGGTCGATCACCAGCGCGTCGAGCACCGGCCCGACCGGCCCGCCCAGGCGCTCCGCGAGCGTCGCCAGCCCGTACCGCCGCAGCTCGGCGTCGAGCAGCGACAGGTCGAACGGCGCGTTGAACGCCACCACCGGCCGGCCGGCGGCGATCCGCTCGCACAGCGCCGCGGCTATCTCCTCCACCGCCTCCTCGGCCGGCCGCCCCTTGCTCCGCGCCACCTCGTCCCCGATCCCGTGGATCGCCTCCGCCTCGGCGGGTATCGGCACCCCGGGGTCGAGCAGCCAGTGCGCGGCGCCCGCCCGGGCGGCCCCGACCGTGTCCACGAGCGCGGCCGTGACGATGCGGTCCACGGCCGGGTCGGTGCCCGTGGTCTCCAGGTCGAAGCCGACCAGTGGCTGCTGCCACCAGCTCATCAGGTGTGTCCTTCCGTCCTACGGCTCGAAACAGCCCCTATCATCACCCGCCCCACCGACAACCCGGCCCACGGGTCGCCCGCTCCCCCGTCCGGCGGGCGGACGTTCCGCATGCGCAGGACGGTCGGGGGCGGCCGGGTGGCGGCCTCGGGAGGCCTCGGGGGCGACCGGGCAGGGCCCCTCCGGCAGGGCCCGGCGGGCCTACGGTGCGCCGACCAGTCGGCGGGCCTCGGCGAGGACGTCGGCGTCCACTTCCTCCCGGGAGCGCGGGCCGTACGCCAGGATGTCGTACTCGTCGTCGAGACAGGAGAGCGGATCGGCCTCGTCCAGCTCGTGCCCGAAGCACTGGTGGACCAGGCGGGTCAGCTCCCGGGCCGTCATCTTCCCGTCCAGGAACCGCGCGGCGAGCGCCCGCAGCGCGGCCCCGTCGGCGGAGCGGCTGCCGTGGGGGTGGAAGACCAGGCCCTGTTCGGCCAGCGCGGGCGGCAGCAGGTCGTCCAGGTCGGTGAAGGCCTCGCCGTAGGAGCAGGCGGCCAGTTCGCGCAGGGCCGGGCCGTCGAGCCCGGCGACCAGGGCCTCGCAGGCCGCGTCGATCACCGTGCGGCCGGTGGCGGCACCGGTGCTCCACAGGTCGGACTGCTCCTGGAGGCGGGTGCGGGCCCGGTCCGGGGTGGTCGCGGGGCCTGGTCCGGGGGCCGGGCGGTACAGGTGGACGTCGACCGGGTCCTCGTCGACGACCGTGAAGCCGTGCCGCTCGTAGAACCGTCGGGCGGCGCTGCCCCGCAGGACGGTCAGGCGCACCGGTTCCCGAGCGGCGTCGGCGTCGGCGAGGAGGCGGCGCAGCACGGCGGTGCCGAGGCCGCGGCCCTGCAGGTGCGGGGCGAGGTAGAACAGTTCCAGGTGGCGTCCGCCCCTCCCGTCGGGGCGGACGGTGACGGAGCCCGCGAAGGCGCCCTCGACCAGCAGCACGGACGTCCACCTGGTGGAGAAGGCGTCCGCCACCCGCCGTCGGGACCGGTCCGGGTCCCAGCGGCCGAGGCGTTCCAGGTCGGCGCGCATGACCTGGTCCTTGAGGTCGGTGATGCGTGCGAGGTCGTCCGACGCGGCGGGTACCAGGGTCCAGGCGGGAAGGCTGTTCACGGCCCGCAGTCTGGCAGCCGGGCCACCCCGCGACCAGGGGGTTTCCGGGCCGCGCGGCTCAGGACACCGGCCGGGAGTCCGCCCAGATCCCTTCGAACTCCTCGCGGTAGACCTCCAGCAGCCCGGGTTCGGTGCCGCCGGGCTGCTGGCCGGCGCCGCCGCGCAGCACCAGGGCCGGGGACTCCATGCCGCGGGCGCGGCGCAGGTAGGGCTGGACGACGCCGAGGTCGCGGCCCTGCCGGCGGCCGCCCGCCGGGCCGCCGGCCCGGGGGCCCTCGACCAGGTAGGCGGTGAAGCGCGGGGTCTCGTCGAAGACCCGGATCTCGAAGCCGCCCTGGTCCCGCAGCCGGGCCCTGACCCGCCGCACGTGCATGATGTTCATCTCGATCGAGCGCGACAACTCGTTCCGCCCGAGGCCGAGTTCGCGTTCCCGTCGGCGCACCGCGCTGCTCGCCGGGTTGAGGAAGAGCAGCCGCACCCGGCAGCCCTCCCCGGCCAGTCGCACCAGGCGCTTGCCGGTGTAGTTCTGGCAGAGCATGCCGAGGCCGATGCCGAGCGCGTCCAGCCGCCGGGCGCCGTCCAGCAGGTCCTCGACCGGCAGGTCGCGCTGCAGCCGCACCCGGTCGGCGTGCACCGCGACCACGTCGGCGTAGCGGCCGGCCACCAGGGACTCGACCACGTCGGCGGGCACTCCGCCCGCGCCGCCGTCCAGGACGGCCAGCAGCCGGGCGGCGGCGCGCTCGGTCTGCGCCAGGACGGTCTGGGTGAGCACCCGGTTGCGGGAGACCACGTGGCGGGCCACTTCCAGTTCGTCCAGCGCGAGTTCGATCTCGCGCCGGTCGGCCAGGTAGGGCTCGAAGCAGGGCCAGTGCTGGACCATCAGCTCGCGCAGCTGGGGGAGGGTCAGGAAGACCAGCGGGTCGTCGTCGGCGGGGTCGAGCAGGTAGCCCTTGCGGCGGCTGACCTCGCGCACGGCCCCGGCGCGGTGCGCCCACTCCTCGCCGGCCGGTCCGGCGGCGGCGGTGACCCAGTCCTCGCCGTGCGCGGGGGCGTAGATCGGGTGCAGCACCTCGTCGACGAGGGAGCGCAGCCGCTGCTCGACGAGGTTGAGCCAGACGTAGGCGCGGCCGGACAGCCGGACCCGCTGGTAGGCGTCCTCCCACTCGGCGGCGGACCAGGCCAGCGCCGGTATCTCGACCGGTCCGCTCTGGGCGGGCACCAGCGCGCGGCCGGTCATGGCGGGGCGCATGACCACCGTGGGGGCCTCGGCGCGGGCCGCGCCCCGGTCGGGGCCGTCGGGGCCGGAGCCACGGCCGCCGGCGGGGAACACCATGCGCCACCTCATCTGCTTGCTGCGGCCGACCCCCGCGGGTGCGGGGACCGTTGACGGGCTGTCGAGAGTCCGTAAGGCCGGGCGGCCGGACGATCAAGGGTACTGCCCGTCGCGAGCCGACCGCAGCCGGATCGTCGACGGCCGCGCCCCGCAGCGCGGGGCCTGAGGCCCGCACCGGTGGCCCCGGCGGCCCCGCCCCACCCGCACCACTCTTCACACGAATGCCCGCCGGACACTCGTTCGGACCAACCCTGGCCGGTTCTCCCGGCCGCCGGGGAAGGGCTCCGGAATCATGCGGGCTGTGCCGTGCGTCACGGCACGCGAACAGCGCACATGCCCGGCCGCCCGGCCGGGAAGAGAGCGTCCGGGTCCGGGCACATGATCGGACCGATTGTCGGACTACCTGTCAGTTTCCATATGCAGTAAGGAAGTTGAGGAGTCATGCAGGTCTGGCCCGGTACGCCCTACCCGCTCGGCGCCACCTACGACGGGGCCGGCACCAACTTCGCCGTGTTCTCCGAGGGCGCCGACCGCATCGAGCTGTGCCTGCTCGACGAGAACGGCTCCGAGACCGCCGTCGAACTGCGCGAGACGGACGCCTTCGTCCGGCACGCCTACCTCCCGGGCGTCCAGCCCGGCCAGCGCTACGGCTTCCGCGTGCACGGCCCGTACAACCCCGGCCTGGGCCAGCGGCACAACAGCGCCAAGCTGCTCCTGGACCCGTACGCCAAGGCGATGAGCGGGCACATCGACTGGGACGAGTCCGTCTACGGCTACCACTTCGGCGCGCCCGAGCGCCGCAACGACCTCGACTCCGCCCCGCACACCATGCACTCGGTGGTGATCAACCCCTACTTCGACTGGGGCACCGACCGGCCGCCGCGCACCGACTACCACCGCACCGTCATCTACGAGGCCCACGTCAAGGGCCTCACCCGGCTGCACCCGGGCATCCCCGAGGAGATCCGCGGCACCTACGCCGGCCTGGCCCACCCGGCGGTGATCGAACACCTGGCCAAGCTCGGCGTCACCGCGATCGAGCTGATGCCGGTCCACCAGTTCGTCCGCGACCACCGGCTGCGCGACCTCGGCCTCGCCAACTACTGGGGCTACAACACCGTCGGCTTCTTCGCCCCGCACTCCTCCTACTCCTCCACCGGCGACCGCGGCCAGCAGGTGCAGGAGTTCAAGTCGATGGTCAAGGCACTGCACGCGGCCGGCATCGAGGTGATCCTGGACGTCGTCTACAACCACACCGCCGAGGGCAACCACCTGGGCCCGACGCTGTCGCTGCGCGGCCTGGACAACGTCTCCTACTACCGCCTCGCCCAGGACCAGCGCTTCTACGAGGACACCACCGGCACCGGCAACAGCCTGCTGATGCGCAGCCCGCACGTGCTCCAGCTGATCATGGACTCGCTGCGCTACTGGGTCACCGAGATGCGCGTCGACGGCTTCAGATTCGACCTCGCCGCCACCCTCGCCCGTCAGTTCCACGAGGTGGACCGGCTCTCCTCGTTCTTCGACCTGGTCCAGCAGGACCCGGTGGTCTCCCAGGCCAAGCTGATCGCCGAGCCGTGGGACCTCGGCGAGGGCGGCTACCAGGTCGGCAACTTCCCGCCGCTGTGGACCGAGTGGAACGGCATGTACCGGGACACCGTGCGCGACCTGTGGCGCGGCGAGAACGCCACCCTCGCCGAGTTCGGCTCCCGGCTCACCGGCTCCTCCGACCTCTACCAGGACGACGGCCGCCGCCCGATCGCCTCCATCAACTTCGTCACCTGCCACGATGGCTTCACGCTGCGCGACCTGGTCTCCTACAACGAGAAGCGCAACCAGGCCAACGGCGAGGACAACCGCGACGGCGAATCCTTCAACCGCTCCTGGAACTGCGGCGTCGAGGGCCCCGCCGACGACCCGGCCGTCGAGGAACTGCGGGCCCGCCAGCAGCGCAACTTCATCGCCACCCTGATGCTCTCCCAGGGCGTGCCGATGCTCTCGCACGGCGACGAGCTGGGCCGCACCCAGCTGGGCAACAACAACGCCTACTGCCAGGACAACGAACTCGCCTGGGTGCACTGGCCGGAGGGCGACGGGGCGCCGGCGCGGCTGCTGGAGTTCACCCAGGGGATGATCTGGCTGCGCCGCGACCACCCGGTGTTCCGGCGGCGGCGGTTCTTCCACGGCCGGCCGGTGTCCGCCTCCGGCGGGTTCGACGACCTCACCGACATCGCCTGGTTCACCCCGACCGGGGCGGAGATGACCAAGCGCAACTGGGGTGCCAGCTACGCCAAGTCGCTGACCGTCTTCCTCAACGGCCACGCGATCTCCGAGCCGGACCGGCGCGGCGGGCGGATCGTCGACGACTCCTTCCTGCTGATGTTCAACGCGCACTTCGAACCGCTGGAGTTCACCGTGCCCGCCGGCCACGGCCAGGAGTGGCAGGTCGTGGTCGACACCGCGCAGCCCCGGCTGCCCGCCCCGGGGACGGGGGCGCGGGTCAAGGCGGGGGACACGCTGTGGCTCGTCGACCGCTCGCTGATGGTGCTGCAACGGCCGGCGTAGCGGACGCGGCGCAGCACGGCAGCGCTGCAGGCCGGCAGCACTGCAGCACGGCAGGCCGGCAGCACGACGGGCCGGGCGGTCGGCGAACCCGGCGGCGACGCGGTCACCTGTTCGGGTCAGCAGCGGGTCTTGGCGGCGGGCTCCCCCGGGTACCTATGGAGCTATGACCTCCGCCGCCGAGCCCGCGCAGCCCCGCCCGGCCGCCACCGTCCCGACCACCCCCGCACCGGCCGCACCCGTCCGGACCACCGCCGTCCCGACCGCCAGCTACCGCCTCCAGCTCCAGCCCGGCTTCACCCTCCGCGACGCCACCGCCGCCGTCCCCTACCTGGCCGCCCTCGGCGTCTCCCACCTGCACCTGTCCCCGCTGCTGGAGGCCGTCCCCGGCTCCACCCACGGCTACGACACCGTCGACCACACCCGGGTCGCCGAACAGCTCGGCGGCGAGGCGGCGCTGCGCGCGCTGGCCGCCGCCGCGCACGGGCACGGGCTGCGGCTGATCGCCGACGTGGTGCCCAACCACATGGCCGTGCCCGTCCCCGAGCGGCTCAACCGCCCGCTCTGGCAGGTGCTGCGCGACGGCCCCGACTCGCCGTACGCGCGCTGGTTCGACATCGACTGGACCGCCCAGCCCGGCCCCGCCGACGCCCCCGGGCGCGGCCGGGTGCTGCTGCCGCTGCTCGGCGACCGGCTCGGCGCCGTCCTGGACCAGCTCACCGTCGACGGCGGGACCCTGCGCTACCACCGGCACGAGCTGCCGCTGCGCCCCGGCACCGCATCGCTGCCGCTGCCCGAGCTGCTCGCCCGCCAGTGGTACCGGCTCGCCTGGTGGCGCCTGGCCCGCACCGAGCTCAACTACCGGCGCTTCTTCACCGTCAACGAGCTGATCGCGCTGCGGGTCGAGGACCCGGAGGTGTTCGCCGCCACCCACGCCGTCCTGCTGGGGCTGCACGCCGACGGCGTCCTGGACGGCTTCCGGATCGACCACCCGGACGGCCTCGCCGACCCGCGCGGCTACCTGCGCCGGCTCGCGGCCGCCACCGGCGGGGCGTACGTGGTGGTCGAGAAGATCCTCACCGGTGAGGAGCGGCTGCCCGAGGACTGGCCGGTCGCCGGCACCACCGGCTACGACGCGCTGCGCCGCATCGACGGCGTGCTCACCGACCACGCGGGCGCCTGCCGGCTGGCCGGGGCGTACGAGTCGTTCCTGCGCGGCGGCCCGGTCCGGGACCCGTGCGAGGACCCGCACCCGGCGGTCGCCGCCGCCCGGCGCGGCCGGGCCGACATGACCGGGGCGGACGGCGAACTCGCCGCCGAGATCGAGCGGCTGGTGCGGATCGCGCTGCGGATCGGCGCCGCCGAGCCGGCCCACGCCGACCACGCGCCCTGGCAGCTGCGCGCGGCGCTCGGGCGGCTGCTCACCGGCTACCCGGTGTACCGCCCGTACGCGCGGCCCGGCGAGGCCGCGCCCGCCGCCTCGCAGGAACAGCTGCGGACGGCCCTGGACGGCTCCGAGGACCCCACCGACCGCCTGGTGGCGGCGCTGGCCCTCGGCGGGCTGGGCCGCGGGGAGGACCACGACGAGTTCTGCGTCCGCTTCGCCCAGACCGCCGCCGCGGTGGCCGCCAAGGGCGTCGAGGACACCGCCTTCTACCGCTGGAACGCGCTGCCCGGCCTCAACGAGGTCGGCGGCGAGCCCGCCCGGCCCGGACTGGGCCCGGCGGACTTCCACGACTGGTGCCGCCGGCAGGAGCGCGACTGGCCGCACGGCATGACCGTGCTCTCCACCCACGACACCAAGCGCAGCGCCGACGCCCGCGCCCGGCTCGCCGTCCTCGCCGAGCAGCCGCAGTCCTGGGCCTCCGAGGCCGCCGCCTGGTCCACCGCGGCCGGCCCCGCCGCGCCCGGCCTCGACCGCGACGCCGACTGGCTGCTCTGGCACACCCTGGTCGCCGCCTGGCCGATCACCCCGGACCGGCTGGTCGCCGCCCTGCTCAAGGCCGTCCGCGAGGCCAAGCTGCACACCTCCTGGACCGCGCCCGCCCCCGGGTACGAGCGGGCGCTGGAGGAGCGGGCCCGCGCCGTCCACGGCAATCCCGGGCTGCTCCCCCGGATCGAGGGCACGGTGCGGGCCATCGCCCCGCACGCCCGGTCCAACACCCTCGCCGCCGCCCTGCTGCACCTCACCGTGCCCGGCGTGCCCGACCTCTACCAGGGCAGCGAGGAGCCGCTGTACACGCTGGTGGACCCGGACAACCGGGGTGTGGTGGACCTCGGCGCGCTCGCCGTCCGGCTCACCGACTCGGCGGCGGCGCGCCCCGGCGACCTCGCCCGCGAGAAGCTGCACCTCACCACCACCGCGCTGCACCTGCGCCGCTCCCGCCCGCTCGGCCCGTACCGGCCGCTGTCCGCCACCGGACCGGCCGCCGACCACCTGCTGGCCTTCGCCCGGGGGGACGACACGGTCACCGCCGTCACCCGGCTGCCGTACGGGCTGGAGCGCGCGGGCGGCTGGCGGGACACCGTGCTGGAGCTGCCGGCGGGCGGGCCGTGGACGGACGAGCTGACGCTGCGCGCCTTCCCCGCCGGGGCGGTCCCGGTGGCCGAGCTGCTGACGGGGTACCCGGTGGCGCTGCTGACGAGGAGGGGCTGATGCCGGTCCGCGAGGTGTGGGCACCCCACGCCGTTTCCCGGGTCCAGGTCGAAGTCGACGGCGTGGCGCACGAGTTGGACCGCTGCGCCGACCGCGACGGCTGGTGGTCCGGCGAGGCCCCGGGCGGCGACTACGCCTTCCGTCTCGACGACGGTCCGCCGCTGCCCGACCCCCGTTCGGCCCGCCAGCCGCACGGCCCGGACGGCCCCAGCCGCCCGGTGGACCACACCGCGTTCCACTGGTCCGAGACCGGCCGGCAGGGCCGCGCGCTGCCCGGCGCGGTGCTGTACGAGCTGCACGTCGGCACCTTCACCACCCGCGGCACCTTCGACGCCGCCGCCGAACGCCTGGACCACCTGGTCGAGTTGGGCGTCGACTTCGTCGAACTGATGCCGGTCTGCCCGTTCCCCGGCCGGCACGGCTGGGGCTACGACGGGGTCTCCCTCTGGGCCGTCCACGAGCCCTACGGCGGGCCCGAGGGCCTCAAACGCTTCGTCGACGCCGCCCACCGCAAGGGCCTCGGCGTGATCCTGGACGTGGTGCACAACCATCTCGGCCCGTCCGGCAACCACCTCCCCGCGTACGGCCCGTACTTCACCGACCGGCACCACACCCCGTGGGGCTCCGCGGTGAACCTGGACGCGCCCGGCTCGGACGAGGTGCGCGCGTACCTCATCGGCAGTGCGCTGGCCTGGCTGCGCGACTACCGGATCGACGGCCTGCGGCTGGACGCCGTGCACGCCCTCGCGGACGACCGGGCGGTCCACTTCCTGGAGGAACTCTCCCACGAGGTCGACACCTTGGCCGTCACCACGAACCGCCCGCTGTTCCTGATCGCCGAGTCCGACCTCAACACCCCCCGCACCACGGCCCCGCGCGAGGCCGGCGGCCAGGGCCTCGCCGCCCAGTGGAGCGACGACTTCCACCACGCCCTGCACTGCGCGCTGACCGGCGAGTCCCAGGGCTACTACGGGGACTTCGCCCGCGCGCCGCTCGCCGCCGTCGCCAGGACGCTCACCCGCGGGTTCTTCCACGACGGCACCTGGTCCTCCTTCCGCGGACGCAGCCACGGACGACCGTTCCCCACCGGGGAGGGCCACCGGCTGCTCGGCTACCTGCAGACCCACGACCAGGTCGGCAACCGGGCGCTCGGGGACCGCCTCTCCACCACGCTGCCCGTCGGCCGGCTCGCCTGCGGCGCCGCGCTGGTGCTCACCTCGCCGTTCACCCCGATGCTGTTCATGGGCGAGGAGTGGGGCGCCGCCACCCCCTGGCAGTACTTCACCGACCACACCGACCCGGATCTCGCCGAGGCCGTCCGCCGCGGCCGGCGCCGGGAGTTCGCCGAACACGGCTGGGCCGCCGAGGCCGTCCCCGACCCGCAGGAGCCCGCCACCGTGCTGCGCTCCGTCCTCGACTGGACCGAGCTCCGGCGCGCCCCGCACACCGAACTGCTCAGCTGGTACCGGACGTTGGTCCGCCTGCGGCACGAACGTCCGGAGCTCGCCGACCCCGACCTCGGCGCGGTGCGGGTCGAGTACGAGGAAGCGGCCGGCCGGCTGGTGGTGCACCGCGGACCGTACCGGGTCGCGGTCAACCTCGGGCCCGCGGAGGCCGCGCTGCCGCTGGGGGCCGCGGGACGCGAGGTGGTCGCGGCCTTCGGACCCGCGGCGCTGGACGGGACGTCGGTACGGCTCGGCCCGGACGCGGCGGCCGTGGTCCTGACCGGCTGACCGGCTGGACGACCGGTCACCGGAGGAAGGCGCCGATCCGCTCCCGCAGTGCGGGCGCGTCCAGGCCGTAGGCGGCCAGGTGCTCCGGGATCGAGCCGTAGTGCCGGTGCTCCTCGCGCGGCACCCCCAGGCCCAGCACCCGGTGCGGACGGTCGGCCAGCGCCTCGTGCGCCTCGTGCGCCGAGGTGCCCGCCAGGTACGGCTCGACCAGCACCACATCCGCCCGCTCGCCGACCGCCGCCCGCAGCCCGGCCGCGTCGAAGGGGCGCACCGTCGTCGCGTACAGCACGGTGACGTCCAGGCCCTCGGTGGCGGCGAGCACCGCGTCCAGCATCGGGCCGACCGCCAGGACCACGCCGCGCGAGCCGGTGCGGACGGTGGTGAAGCGGCCGGGCTCGACCGCCACCGGCGCCGCGTTCTGGTGCGCCGAGAGCCGGACGTACACGGTGCGGTCGCCGTCCGCGTAGGCGTGGCGCAGCAGTTGCTCGGCCTCGTCCGGGTGACCGGGGACGTGGACGGTCCAGTCCGGCAGGGTGTCCAGCAGGGCGACGTCCCCGGGGGACATGTGGGTGCGGCCGCCGGCCGGCCAGTCGTACGAGCCGGCCGCGCTCACCAGGACGGCGCCGACGCCCTGGTGGGTCAGGTCCAACTTGACCTGCTCGAAGGGTCGTTCGATCAGGAAGCTGGCGAACGTGTGCGCGATCGGACGCATGCCGCTCAGCGCCAGACCGCCCGCGGCGCCGATCAGCAGCTGCTCCCGGATGCCGACGTTGACCACCCGGTCCGGGTGACGCTCCTGGGCCGGGGTGAAGGCGGCCGCGGTGATGTCGGCGAGCACGACGGCCAGCCGGGGGTCCTCGTCCAGCAGGCGGGTGGTGACGTCGACGAAGCGGTCGCGCATGGTGTCCATCGGGAAGTTCCTTTCACGGGTGCGGTCTTGGCGTACCCGTCCGGGCCCCCTTCGGAGGCCGGACGGTCGGGCGGTCGAACAATCAGGCGGTCGGGCGGTCAGGCGTCCGGGCGTCCGGTCAGTGGTTCTCCTTGGGCTCCACCCGGGCGACCACCATGTGCGGGCGGCCCGGGTGCTCGGCCGTGAAGGCCCGGTACAGCGCCTCGTGGTCGCGGCCGTCCACCGTCGCGGTCGACCAGCCCTCGGCCGCGAAGCGCTGCGCGATGCCGCCCTGCCAGCCGTGCGTGGCCGAGGAGTTGTCGATCACCACCACGTGCAGCCGGTCCAGCCCGTAGGCCCCGGCGAAGGCCACCGCCTCGTGGTTGGAGCCCTCGTCGAACTCGGCGTCACCGACCAGCACCCACACCGCGGGGTCGGTCAGGCCCTGGGCCCGCAGCCCGAGCGCCGTGCCGACGGCCAGGGGCAGGCCGTGTCCGAGCGAGCCGGAGGAGATCTCCACCCCGGGCACCAGCGTCCGGTCCGGGTGGTGGCCCAGCGGCGAGTCGTAGCCGCCGAAGCTCGGCAGCACCTCGGGGTCGATGAAGCCCTTGGCCGCCAGCACCGCGTAGTACGCCATCGGGCCGTGGCCCTTGGAGAGCAGGAAGCGGTCCCGGGCCTGCTCCTCGGCGGTGGCCGGGGTGACCCGCAGCACCCGGTCGTAGAGCACCCAGACCGCGTCCAGCGTGGAGGTGGCGGCCGGGCCGTGCTTCTCGGCGCCGGTCATCAGGGCCATCAGGGCCGGCAGGTCCTCGAAGCGGGCCCCGGTGCCGGTGCCGGCGCCGATGCCGTGCCCGGACTTCGAGGCGGTCTCGGAGCCCGTCCGGGCACGGGTCGCGGTCACGGTTTCCGCCGTTGCGTTCGTCGTCATGACCACGATGGTGCAACTTAAAGCCGACTTGAGGTCAAGCGGTTACAGTGGGCTCCCATGACCGCCCATCCAGACGGCCGCCGCGGCTCCGGCCCGCACTCCGCCGACCTCCTGACCATCGGCCAACTCGCCGACCGCAGCGGCCTCGCCGCGTCCGCGCTGCGCTACTACGAGAGCCTCGGCCTGATCCAGGCCACCCGCACCGCCGGCGGCCAGCGCCGCTACACCCGCGGCACACTGCGCCGGATCGCGTTCATCCGCGCAGCCCAGCGCGTCGGCCTCTCCCTCGACGAGGCGCGGGTCGCGCTCGACCGCCTCCCCGAGCGCCCCGCCCCCAGCGGCACCGAGTGGAACCGGGTCGCCGAGTCCTGGCAGAGCCGCATCGACGAGCAGATCGCCGAACTCGAACTGCTGAAGCGCAAACTGTCCGGCTGCATCGGCTGCGGCTGCCTCTCCCTCACCCGCTGCGCCCTCTACAACGCCGGCGACCGCGCGGGCGCCGCCGGCCCCGGCGCCCGCTACCTGCTCACCCGCGACCCGGCCGCCGGGCCCGAACCGGTCTCCCCCGTCGCCGACGCCCTCGGCGGCCCCTCGGAGGGGCGGTGAAAACCGCTTGCGGCACGGCCGCCGTCCTGCCTACGGTGCGCCCGTGCTGCCCCCGGTACTGACGGACGAGGAATGGGACGCGGTCGTCCCCGACGAGTCGGTGGTGCGCCCCGCCGCCGAAGCGCTGTGCGCCCGGCTCGGTGTCGGCGGCCTGCCACTGGAGCGCTTCCCGGAGGGCTCCGTCCCGGTCTACGCGGTCGGCGCCCGGCACGTCCTCAAGCTGTTCCCGACGTCGAGCGCCCGGGACGGGATCACGGAGGAGCGCGTCCTCGCCCGGTTGCGGGGCGCGCTGCCGATCCCCACCCCGGAGGTCCGGGAGGCGGGCGCGTACGTCAACGGCTGGCGCTACGTGCTGATGTCGCGGCTGCCCGGCGAGGGCCTCGCGCCCGCCTGGCCGCGCGTCCCCCGGCCGGACCGCGAGCGGATCGTCCGTGACTGCGGCGAGGCGCTCGCCGCCCTCCACGCTCTCGACCCCGAGCCGCTCGCCGACGTCCTGGGCCCCGGCGACTGGCCCGCCTTCCTCGACCGGCAGCGGGCCGGCGCCGTCGCCCGCCAACGCGACCGCGGCCTGCCGCAGGCCTGGCTGGAGCAGATCCCCGACTTCCTCGCCGCGGCGCGGCTCCCCTCCGCCCCCGCCCGCGCCCTGCTGCACACCGAGTTCATGCGCGAGCACCTCCTCACCGACCCGGCCGACGGCTGGCGCCTCACCGGCCTGATCGACTTCGAGCCCGCCATGATCGGCGACCCGGCCTACGACCTGGTCGCGGTGGGCCTCTTCACCACCCGCGCCGACCCGTACCTCCTCGGCCGGCTGCTGGCCGCCTACGGCCGCCCCGTCGACCCCCGCCTGCTGATGGCCTACACGCTGCTCCACGTCTACAGCGACCTGCCGTGGTACCTGAGGGAGCTGAAGCCCTCCGCCGGCACCCTGGACGCCCTCGCCGAGGAGTGGTTCGGGGTCTCCTGAGGCGGTCAGGGCCGCGGGTCGGTCCGCAGCAGGCCGTAGCGGACGACGTCGCGCCACTCGCCGTCCCGGAAGGTCACCGAGCGCTGGACGCCCTCGCGGGTGAAGCCGCACTTCTCCAGGGCCCGCTGCTCGGCGACGTTGCCGGTCTCGGTGTCCGCCTCCAGCCTGACCACCGGCGTGTGCGCGAACAGGTAGTCCACCAGCAGGAGTTGGGCGTGCGTTCCGATGCCCCGGCCGCGCACGTGCGGCAGCAGCTGCGCGCCGATGTTCCAGTACGGCGCGGTCGGCAGCACCGCCTTGCGCAACGCGGCGACGAAGCCGCAGAACTCGCCGGCCACGGTGACCGCGAGCATCCACTGCTCGTCCCCGAGCAGCCCGTTCTCGACCCACCGGCGGCGGAACCGGTCCAGGTCCCGCCAGCCGTACCACTGGTACTCCCCCAGCATCCCGGGGTCGCTCAGCAGCTCGCCCAGCGCGGGCAGGTCGGCTTCGGCGATCGGCCGCAGCGCGATCTGGTCGTTGTCCACGCCTGCGCCAACGCCCGGCCCCGCGGGACGGTTCCGCGCCCCGCCCGCACCTTCACGCCGGCCCGCGCCCTCACGCCGGCCCGTGCCCCCCGGCCTCACGAACCCCCGGCCTCACGAACCGGTCGACCGGGCGAGCCGGAACCCCACGTCGTCGATCCGCAGCGTCGGGTGGCTGCGGCGGCGGACGGAGGCGCGGCAGCTCCAGTGCTCGTCGAACCAGCCGCCGCCGCGCAGCACGCGGTAGTCGCCGTACACCTGCGCGTCGTAGACGTCCCAGCACCACTCCCACACGTTGCCGAGCAGGTCGTACAGTCCGTGGGCGTTCGGCCGGAGTCCGCCCACCTCGTGCGGGCGGTCGCCGGAGTTGCCGCGGTGCCAGGCGATCTCGTCGAGCGGGCCGTAGCGCGGGCCGTCCGTCCCGGCGCGGCAGGCGTGTTCCCACTCGGCCTCGGTGGGCAGCCGGTAGCCGTCCGCGGACCGGTCCCAGACCACGTCCTCGCCGTCCACCCCGTACGCGGGCGTCAGGCCCTCGCGCCGGGACAGCTCGTTGCAGTGGCGGACGGCGTCGTGCCACGACACGCTGTGCGCCGGTCGGCGGTCACCGGCCGCGCCCTCGTACCGCTCGCGGGTGACCGGACAGGGCGCCAGCTCGAACGAGGCGACCTCGACCTCCCAACTGCACCGGGTGCGACGGTCGGAGAGCGTGACCAGGCCGGCCGGAACGGTGATCATCCGGCGATCCTACGGCCTGCCGCCGCGCAGCAGGTCGACCGCGCTCCGCTCGGCCAGGTCCTCCGCGTGCGCGGGCAGCGGCGCCCCGGCGTGCAGGGGCCCGCGCACCACGGCGAGCGGCAGGCCCGCGACGGCGAGCCGCACCCGGTCGACGTCCAGCGCCGTCGTCGCACCCGCGCGCCCGGCAAGCCCGGTCAGCGCCTTCCGCACCCGCCGCCCGCCCAGCCGCTCGCGCCGCAGGTACTCCTCGGGCCACTCCGCCTTGCCGAACGCCTCCGCGCCGTACAGCAGCACGACGGCGCGCTCGCGGTGCGCCCGGCACCACGCGACCACCTGCCGGGCGGCCGCGCCCGCCGCCAGGTGCGGCTCCGGGTGTGCGTCGAAGGCGGGCAGACAGGCGGCCTGGAACTCCTCCACCGTCCGCAGCCACAACTCGGCCAGCAGGGCGGACCGCTGGGGGAAGCGGTGGTAGACGGAGCCGTTGGGGGCGCCGGACTCGCGGGCGACGGCGGACATGGTGACGGCGGCCGGTCCGCCGGCCGCAGCGAGCCGTACCGCGGCGTCGAGAAGGGTGGATTCGTCGTGACGGGGTGGCCTGGGCATGCAGTGGAGAGTACTCTCCATTTCAATTGGAGGGGATCATCCAAAACGAGGGGGAGGACCCGGCATGGCCGTGCTCAACATCCACGAACGCACCGTCCCGGCACCGGCGGAGGAGGTCGGCGCGCTGATCGACCGCCTCGCCGGCCCCGACGACCCGCTCTGGCCGACGCCCGACTGGCCCGGGATGCGGTTCGACCGGCCGCTCGCGGTCGGCGCCGTCGGCGGGCACGGCCCGATCCGCTACACCGTCGCCGGGTACGCGCCAGGACAGTGGGTGCGCTTCCGCTTCACCGGCCCGCGCGGCTTCGACGGCCACCACGAGTTCACCGTCCACCCCGCGGGCGGGACCACCGTGCTCCGCCACACCATCGCCATGCGCCTGCGCGGGCCCGGACGGCTCACCTGGCCGCTCGCCTTCCGGTGGCTGCACGACGCCCTGGTCGAGGACGGCCTCGACCGGGCGGTGCACGCCTGCGGCGGCACCGTGGCCCGCCCCGCCCGCTGGAGCCCGTACGTCCGCCTGCTGCGCCGGCTGATCCGGCACTGACGACCGGCACCGGCCCGGCTCCGGCCCGGTTCCGCCCCGCGGACGTTCGCATCGCGACGGATCGTCAGGACGCGCGGCCTCGGCCACGGCGGGGGCGAGGGCCGGCACGGTGGCGGAGTCCCCGGCCGAGCGGGCAACGGGAGCCGGCCAGGGGGGTCCACGGCCCCGGCTCCGGCACCGGCCTCGGCACCAACCTCGACACCGGCCCCGACAGCGACACCGGCTCCGGCTCCGCAACGTGGAGCGCCACGTACGCCGCCGGGGCCGAGCACCACGAGGCGTCGGCCGTCCGGGTGCACGGCGCCTCCGCCGCCGGCCTCGCCGCCCCGCGCGAGCACTCCCCGGGCCGACCTCTCAGACCGGGAACACCCACGCGTCGATGACACCCCAGCCGATCACCGTGACCGCCGCGCATGCCCGGGCGACCATGGCCGCCCAGCGGCCGCACCCGCGGCCGCGAGCCCGCTGGAAGCCGGCGACCAGACCGGCGACCGCGGCGACCGGCAGGGCGAGGAAGGCGAGGTAGAGGGTCCACCTGCCGATCGCCAGCTTGTAGAGGACGCCGATCAGGCCCGCGGGGATCGACACCGCCGCGACAGCCATCCCGGCGGCGGCGCAGGCCGTCCGGAAGTGCTCCCGACTGCGGAAGAAGGACGGCACCGCACAGGCGACGGCACAGAGCAGCCCGGGCACGTACACGACCGCCCCCGGCGTGCCGAACTCGTCCACGATGGCCGCGGCCGGCAGCAGGAACGCGACACCTCCCAGGCCCGACAGCCATCGGGCACTCACCGGCACCTCGGTCATGACTCCCCCGTCCGCCCCCGCGGGCACGAAATTTGAACGCGTTCGAATCTAGCATGCGGGAACCTTGTCCGGACCGTGACGTCGACCCCCTCGCCGGGGCCCCGGCCGTCCCGCGGAAGCGGCCCTTCCCGGCCCGCGACGGAGGCACCGCCGCACCCCGACCCGACCGCGGACCACCCGGCCCCGCGCCGTCGACCGTGACCCCAACATCCCTCCCCGCAAAGGTTTTTGCGCCGCTCGCTCCCGCCTGCCAGGGCACCTACGCTCGACCGCATGAACCGCACGATCCGCACCGTCGAGGACGTCCTCGTCCTGCTCGACGGCTACTTCCCGCTGCCCGAGGCCCGCTGGGACGGCCTCTACGCCGACCGGTCCACCGACCGCCCGTTCTTCGCACCCGAGCCGGACGAGAACCTGGTCTCCTACCTCGACCGGGGCCTGATCCCGGCCACCCCCGGCCCCGACCACACCACCGACCGCACCACCGACCGCGCCGCCGAGTCCGGCCCCGCCCCCACCCCTCTCCGCGCCCTCGACCTCGGCTGCGGACCCGGCCGCAACGCGATCCACCTGGCCTCCCGCGGGTTCGAGGTCGACGCCGTCGACCTCTCCACCGCCGCCGTCGACCGGGCCGAGGAGCGCGCCCGCGAAGCCGGCGCCGGCGCCGGCCTGCGCTTCCACCGCGCGAGCATCTTCGAGGCCGGGCTCCCCCACGCCCACTACGACCTGGTCTACGACTCCGGCTGCCTGCACCACCTCCCGCCGCACCGCCGGGTCAGCTACCTCGCCCTCCTCGACCGCGTCCTCGCGCCGGGCGGCCACTTCGCCGTCACCACGTTCGCCGCCGGCGCGATGGGCTCCGAGCGGCCCGACGAGGAGCTGTACCGACTCGGCGCCCTGGAGGGCGGGCTGGCCTTCTCGCCCGAGGAGCTCCGGTCGCTGTTCCGCGACCTCACGCCGCTGGAGGTCCGCCCGATGGCCGTCCGGGCGCCCGGTTCCGGACTCTTCGGCGCGCCCTTCCTCCTCACAGCCCTCTTCCAGCGAACTGCCAGTCTTTAACCAGCCTCTCATCCTCCGCCCCTAGCCTCCGGGCACATGAACGTCTCCCTGCTCGACGGCTGGTTCCCGTGGACGGTCCAGGCCGCCGCCCTCGCGCTGTTCCTGGGCACGGTGGTCCGTCGGGACCGCGCGTGGCGGGTGAAGTGGGGACCGGTCGCACTGGGGACGGCACTCGTGGTCACCACGGCCACCGCGGTGGCCGTGGTGATGTTGAGCGGGATCACCGACCCGATCCCGTTCGGGGTGTGGTTGTGGAGCGGGGTGGCGGTCGCGGCGCTGTGCGTCCTCGGGTTCGGCTGGCGGGGCGCCCGGTGGTGGCGGCGGGCGCTGGTCGCGCCGACCGTACTGCTCGCGCTGTTCTGCGCCGCGAACAGCCTGAACGTCTCCACCGGCTACTACCCGACCCTCGGCGACGCGATCGGCGAACTCGGCGGGCAGCCGCTGCCGGACCAGATCACGCTCGCCGAACTCGCCTCCATCCACGGGAAGACGAAGACCGGCCGCATCGTCCAGGTCGACATCCCGGACAGCACCGGCGGCTTCGCCCACCGCCAGGAGCTCGTCTACCTGCCGCCCGCCTGGTTCCGCAGCCAGTCCCGGCCCAAGCTGCCCGTGCTGGAGATGATCGGCGGCGAGTTCGCGGCACCCGACAACTGGATCCGCTCCGGCAACGCGGTGAAGACCGCCGACGACTTCGCCGCCCGGCACAACGGCTTCGCGCCGATCCTGGTCTTCGCGGACGCCACCGGCGGCTTCCGGGTGGACACCGAGTGCGTGGACGGTCCGCACGGCCAGGCCGAGAGCCACCTGGTCAAGGACGTCCCGGCGTTCGTCCGCACCACCTTCAACGCCGCCACCGACCCGCACAAGTGGGGCGTCGCCGGCTGGTCGATGGGCGGCACCTGCGCCTTCGACCTGACCGTCGAACACCCGGGCGTCTTCACGCACTTCGGCGACTTCTCCGGCGACCGGGGCCCGTTCATCGGCGACAAGGACCACACCGTCCAGGAGCTGTACGGCGGCGACGCCGCCGCCTGGGCCGCCCACGACCCGCTGACCGTGCTCGCCCACCACCCCAAGTACCAGGGCGTCTCCGGGTACTTCGGCCAGGGCGACGAGGAACACGGCCAGATCGAGTCCGCCAAGGCACTGGAGGCGGCGGCCAGGAAGGACGGCATCCGCACCGTCTCCGCCGTCGGCTCCGGCAAGCACACCTGGCAGACCGGCGCCGCGACCTTCGCCCAGGCCCTGCCCTGGCTCGCCCAGCAGCTCGGCGTCCCGGGCACCCACGCCTAGCCCCGGGACAGGGCCCGGGCTCCGCCGCTGGGGTCCGGCCGGACCGGGCCCGCACCGCGAACCGCCGCGCACGCGAACCACCGTCGCGCGCCGCCCCGGCCGCCCGCGGGCCGACGCCACCCCGGGGCACCCGTGGGAAAGCCTTGGCCTCGGCGGCGGTTTGAACCCCGCCCGCGCCCGCGCGCCCCGGGGCCCCGCTCGCCCGAGGGCTCGGTACGGGCCCGCAGCACCACGCTCCGGCAGCGCTAATCCCCTGCTCCGGGCGGCACTTGACCGTGTCCGCGCACTCCAGGAATCCCCCGCACCCCGCGCATAGCTCCCGCCGCGCCCGCACACATGTTCCCCATCAGCACCCCCGACCGCCCCGGCCACCCGGGCGTCCGCCGGGATTCCGCTTTGCTCCCGGCGTTCGCTTGGCATAGGTTTCGACCGCCGTCGACGCAGTACCGGCGCTGACCGCCCCTCAGACCCGAGGAGGCGGCGGCGACCGGGAGCCGGACGGCAGTACGTCAACGGGGGAGGAAACAGCCATGCCGAGTGCCCGCGATCACGGGTCACCCGGGCGGCGAGGACGGACGGGCGGTGCCGCGCACCCGCGGCCCGCGGCCGATGCGCGCCCGACCCCGCTCCACGCCACCGGACACTTGAGGAATCGTCAGTTGCGCAGCACCCGACTGATCGCCAACACCGCCGTCACCGCCGCGGCCCTCGTCTGCCTGGGCGCCCTCAGCGCCTGCGGACCGGACAACAGCGGTCAGGACGGCGGCAAGACCGCCGCTCCCGCTCCGTCCACCGCCGCACCGGCGGGCGGCGGCACCGGCGCCCCCAGCGCGGGCGCCACCAAGCCGGCCGGCAACGGCGGCACCGACGGCGCCGCCAAGGGCATCCCGGCCAAGGCCTGGATGGACACCAAGAGCATCCCGATGGACGAGACCTACCACTACGCGCCGCTGGCGGCCAACGCCAAGCCGCAGACCGGCCCGGTCCAGTTCAAGGGCATGGAGCTGTGCCACGCGCCGGTCGCCAAGGACGACGAGTGGATGTTCACCGGCACCGCCTCGGCGAAGGCGTCGGTCGGCTTCGGCGGCGACCGCTGGACGGCCCAGCAGACCCTGCTGTTCGTCGGTGACCCGACCCACAGCAGCGGCACCAAGCAGACGACCAACCTGACGTACGAGCGGCTGACGGACGCGCTCAAGGGCTGCGCCAAGACCGTGCCCGGCGCCACCGTCAAGGTCGACAGCGCCGCGGACGCGCCGTACTTCGCCGCCGTCCTGACCGTCCCGCAGGCCGACGGCACCGCCGCCACCCTGCACGAGTACGCGGTCACCGACGGCGGGACGGTCAGCGAGCTGTCCGTCTGGGCGGTCACCAAGGCCGGCGCCCAGCCCAAGGACGCCTGGAAGGCCCCCGAGGACAAGTACGTCGGCACGGGCATGACCGCGCCGATGTGCGAGGCCCTCCCCGGCTGCGGCTGATCCCCGCGGCGCTCCTCGCGGGCGCCGCAGCGGGCACCGCGCCACGGGTGCCCGCGACACCCCACAGACGGCCGCCCGGTCCGTCCGGCACAGGGGACCGGACGGGCCGGGCGGCCCCTTCACGCCCGCGCGCGGTGAACCGGCTTCACCGCGTCAGGGCGCCGCTGACGCCTGGACGCCTCAGAGCCCCAGCACGCTGAGCGCCGTGGTCCAGTCGTCGGCGATCGCGCTTCTGGCGTCGTCCAGGCCGACCCGGCCACCGCACACCGCGTTCTTGAGCTTGGTCTCGACGGAGTCCTTGCTCTGCGCCGGCTGGCTGCCGTAGCGCGGCTCGGGCCAGAGGTTGGCCGGGTCGCGCGGCGCGCCGCCGAGCTCCAGCGGGACGAGGTGGTCCTCCTCGTAGTCGGCCGTACTGGTGTCCGCGTAGCCGTACTGCGCGATCTGCTGCACCTTCAGCGGGTTGGTGTAGCTGGTCGGCGGGCGGACGGTGGCGGTCCAGCCGGAGACGCAGATGGTCTGGCCGATGGTGCTCTGGGTGACGTCGGGGTTGTACGCACCCGGGGTGCAGTTCGGGTCGGGCAACGGCAGGTACGCCTGCGAACAACTCGCCGAGAGCGTAACGCCCTTGTGGGTGCCGGCCGCGGCCGGGGCGGCAGCCTGCGCGGTGCCGGCGGCGAGCCCGGCGGCGGCGAGGGAGGCCGCCGCGAGGACGACGGTCAGACGCTGACGGAACATCATGGGGAAGTTCTCCTGGGCCGGCCCGGCCTCTCGCCGGGCGACTGTGCTCATGACAGCACCGCGCGCCCGACGACCGTCAGGCTCAGGACGTGAACGCCTGGTGACCCCGCCTTCACAACCGCCGGTCGGGCACGACGCCGGGACGGCACCCCGACGCCGCGGGACCGGCCCGGGGAACCCGCGGACCGAGCCGGTGAGCCCCGCGGCCCGAGCCGGGGAACCCCGCGGCCCGGCCCGGTGAGTCCCGCGGACCGACCGGCCCCGGGAGCCGCCGATCAGCCCCGGAGCACCGCCAGTTCGATCTCCCGGGCCGTTTCGTGGCCCGGCACCGGCACGGTCACGCCGGAGTGCTCGAAACCGGCCTTGACGTACATCGCCTCGGCGCGGGCGTTCTCCTCGTGGACGAACAGCCGTACGCGCTGGATCCGGGGCTCGGCGAGCGACCACGACCACTCCTGGGCGGCCCGGATCAGGTCGAGCGCCAGCCCGGTGCCCCGCGCCTCGGGCCGGACGTAGACCCCGACGACGTGCGTCTGGTCGACCGTCACGACGTCGCCCCCCAGGGCGCCCGGGCCGCCGGGCCGCTCGACCAGCACGCTGACCGAGCCGAGCCAGCGCCCGTCCGCGTCCTCGCCGACGAACTGCGCCACGGCGGATCCCGTCGCGGCGCCGGCCGCGCGGTCCTGCCAGAACTCGTCGGGCCTGGCGGCGGCCTGTTCGTGCGTTTCGAGGAAGGCGATGGCCGCGACCGGGTCCAGTAGCGCGTCCAGCCGGAGCTCCCTGACCTGCGCCCAGTCCTCGCTCCGCACCCGCCTGATGATGATGTCCATTGCATGATCATTTCATCGGGCCCGGTCACCCCCGCAACCGCATTACGGGCCGCCGGACACCGCCTCCGCCGAGCACCGCCCCGCGCCCCGCCGACACCGTCACCACCGACCACCGACCACCGACCGCCGAGGCCCGACCGCCGGTCAGGCCGAGCCGCCCCGCCCCTGCTCCAGCAGTCGGGCCAGCAGCGCCGCCGGCCCGTCCGGCAGGCTCCCGTGCACGAGTTCGGTGCGGTGCACCAGCCGGGGCGCGGCGATCGGCGCGCACCCGACCCCGGACACCCCGGACAGCACCGGCTCGGGCAGCAGCGTGAGCCCGTGCCCGGCGGCGACGAGCGCCAGCAACCCGTGCAGGTCGGTGCCCTGGTAGCGGGTGGCGGGCCGGAAGCCGTCGACGCCCGCGGCCGCGCGCAGCCGGGCGACCGGCGGGGTGAGGTCGGGGGCGTCCAGCCAGCGGGCGGCGGAGAGGTCGGCGAGCGCAAGACCGCCGCGGCCCGCCAGCGGGTGTCCGACGGGCAGTGCGACGGCGACCGGCCGCTCGTCCACCGCGACGGTGCGCAGCGGGCCGACGTCGGGCAGCGGCAGCGGGTCGCTGGGCGCGGCCAGGCCGTCGATCAGGGCGAGGTCGACCTCACCGGTGGCGACCTGTGCGGGCAGCACGTCCTGGGCGAGCACTCGGACCACCGGCTCCACCCTCGGGTACGCCCGGCGCACCTCGCCGAGCGCGTGCCCCAGCGCCGCCCCGACCGCCAGGGGCGTGGCGCCGAGCACCAGCCGGGCGCTCGCGGCGCCGGCCAGGCGTGCGACGTCGGCACGTGCCGCCTCCAGCCGGACCAGCAACGGCGCGGCGTGCTCCAGCAGCCGCCGGCCGGCCTCCGTCGGGCCGACCGGGCGGCGGACCAGCAGGGCCGCCCCGAGGTCCGCCTCCAACGCGGCGATCTGCTGGGAGACCGCGGACTGGGTGTAGCCGAGCTCCCGCGCCGCGTCCGAGAAGGAGCCGAGGCGGGTGACGGTGACGAAGGTGCGCAGCTGCTGGGGATCCACGGCGGTCATCAACCGATCTGATCGAGGGGTAAGAAATCATCGTTGGCGCTGATCTCGGGTGCCGGGTCAGGATAGCCGCATGACCCACATGACCCCACGGATCGCCCTGGTCGGCGACCGCTCCCCCGCCGTCCGCTCGCACGCCCGCATCCCGGGCCTGCTCGACGCCCTCGCCGAGCACGAACGGCTCGTCCTGGACGCCTACTGGATCCCCACCGGGGACGCCGCGGAGTCCGGCGCCCTGGACGGCTTCGACGCGATCTGGCTGCTCCCCGGCAGCCCGTACCGCAGCGAGGCCGGCGCCGTGGCCGCCGTCCGCACCGCCCGCGAGCGCGGCATCCCCTTCCTCGGCACCTGTGCCGGGTTCCAGCACGCGGTGCTGGAGTACGCCCGCAACGTCTGCGGCCTGGCCGATGCCGTCCACGGCGAGGAGCACCCCGACGGGGAGCAGCAGGTGATCGCCCCGCTGAGCTGCTCGCTGGTCGGGCACGAGGGCACCGTCGCCGTCGCCCCGGACACGCTGGCCGAGCGCGTCCTCGGCACCACCCGCACCCTGGAGCGCTACCACTGCGCGTACGGCCTCAACGCCGCCTACCTGGACCGGCTGCGCGCGCACGGCCTGCGGTTCAGCGGCGCGGACGAGTCAGGCGAGGTGCGGATCCTGGAGCTGCCGGACCACCCCTTCTTCCTCGCCTCGCTGTTCCAGCCCGAGCTGTCCGGCGACGGCACCCGGGCGCACGCCATGATCCGCGCGCTGGCCGGCGCCGCCGTGGCCCACGCGGACGCGCGCGCGTCGGCCGCGGCGACCGCGACGACCGCGACGACCTCCGCAGCCGGGGCGACCTCCGCGGCCTCGACCGCCTGACCGGGCCTCACATGGGCAGCGACCGCAGCCGCACCGGCCCCTCCGGCCAGTCGGTCCCCGCCGACAGCGGCGCCCACATCGTGCGCAGCGGCATCACCGCCAGCCGCCCCTCGGGCTGCTCCACCGTCACCTCCCCGGCCACCTCCCGGAAGCCCAGCTCCCGGTAGAACGCGGCCAGCGGTGGACGGCAGAACAGCAGCGCGCGCCGGTGGCCGAGCGTGCGCGCGTGGTCCAGGGCGGCCCCGACCACGGCGTGCGCGAGGCCGCCGCCGCGCCGGTCGGGGGCGACGCAGACGCCGCCGACGCCCATGACCGTCAGATCGGTGCCGCCCGCGGTGAGCGGCAGCGGCAGCAGCCCGGTGTGGGCGACGAGCCGACCGTCGGTGGCCCGGACCCCGAAGTGGATCTCCTTGGGCAGGAAGGTCAGCCCGGTGTACGCGACGCCGTACGGGTCGGCGCCGGGGCCGAGGACCTCCTCCTGCTCGGCGCGGCCGTACCGCTCCAGCCGTTCGACGGCCGACCGCCCTGTCGGGTGCGCCCCTGCCTGGGGCTCGGCCGGGTGCGGTGCTGCCGGGAGGGGTCCGGGCAGCTGCGGCCCCGGCGAGAAATGATCACTCATCCCGCCATGCTCTCCCCCACCGGCGGCCTTTCGACAGTCCCTTCCCGGCCACTCGGTCCGAAGATCATCCCGGCACGGCTCCCCGGTGTGGAAGCATGCCCCTCATGCAGCAGCCCACCTCCCAGTCGGCCGCCGACCCCGACGCACCGCTGCCCGGGCCGCCGCTGCGCCTGCCCCGCCCGGTCCGGACCCTCGCACCGACCGCCCTGGTCCTGCTGGTGCTCGTCCCGCTCGCCGCGAACGACCCCGACTTCGGCCCGACCACCTCGCCGCCGGTCAACGCCGGGCTGATGGCCTTCGGCGCCCTCGCCCTGGCCCTGCGGCGCCGGCATCCGGCGGCAGTCACCGCAGCCACCCTGGTGAGCGGTCAACTCCCGCTCGCCGTCGCGCTCTACGGACTGGCCGCGCGGCGCGGCGGCACCCTGCTGCTGTACGCCCTGGCGGCCGCGTCCGAGCTGCGGCTGCTCGTCCCGGTCGACCTCGGGGACGTCGGCACCCCGTCCTCGCTCGCCAACCTGATCGAGGACCCGCTGGTCTTCGGAGCCGTCCCGCTCGTCCTCGGGCTGGGCGCCCACACCCGCGCCCACACCGTCCGGGTGCTCGCCGAGCGGAATCGCTTCCTGGGCGAACGCAACCGGCTGCTGGAGGAGGCCCGGCGGCACGCCGAGGAACGCGCCGCGGCCGCCGAACGCGCCCGGTTGGCCCGGGAGATGCACGACGTCGTCTCCAACCGGGTCTCGCTGATCACCCTGCACGCGGGCGCCGGCCAGGTCGCCCAGGCCGAGGACCCGGGCGCCGTGCGGGAGACGCTCGGCCTGATCCGCTCCCTCGGCCTGCAGGCGCTCACCGAACTGCGCGGCCTGCTGGGCGTGCTGACCACGGCCGCCGACCAGGCGCCTTCGCTGCGCGGCCTGCCCACCCTGGTCGAGGAGTCCCGGCAGGCCGGCCTGGCGGTCGGGCTGACCGTCACCGGCCCGGCCGACGGGCTGCCGCCACCCGGGCCCGCCGTGCAGTACGCGGTCTACCGGATCGTCCAGGAGGCGCTGACCAACGCGCACAAGCACGCCCCGGCCGCCGAGGTGGCCGTCACCGTCGAGGTCCAGCCGGACGGGCTGCGCCTGACGGTGGTCAACTCCCCCACCGGGACGGCCGGACCGGGGGCGGACCGCGGTGCGGCACCGGACGCGGGCCCTGACGCGAGCCCGGACGCGGGCCCGGAACTGCCCTCCGGCGGCCACGGCCTGACCGGGATGCGCACCCGGGCCGGCGACCTCGGCGGCACCCTGCACGCCGGCCCGACCCCGGAGGGCGGCTTCGCCGTGCGCGCCCGACTCCCGCTCGGCGCCGCGTAGGACGCGCCGTCGCCGCGGGAGCCGCGGCACCGCAGCGCGGCGACACCGCGGCGGCCCGGCACGGCCCCGAACAGTTCCGAACGGCTTCCGAACCGCTTCCGAACAGATCCGCCGCTCAGGCCGCCGCGCGCTCCGCCAGCTCCGCCCAGACCTCGTCCACCCGGGCCGCCAGCCCGGCCAGTTCCCCGCCGTTGTCGATCACCAGATCCGCGATCGCCAGCCGGTCCGCCCGCGAGGCCTGCGCGCCCATCCGGGCCCGCGCCTCCTCCTCGGCCATCCCGCGCAGCCGCACCAGCCGGTCCAGCCGCACCTCGTCGGCCGCGTCGACCACCACGATCAGGTCGAACAGCGGTGCCAGCCCGTTCTCGGCCAGCAGCGGCACGTCGTGCACGACGACCGCGTCCGGTGCGGCCGCCGCCTCCAGTTCGGCGGAGCGGGCCCGCACCAGCGGGTGGACGATCGCGTTCAGCGCCTTCAGCCGCTCCGGGTCGGCGAACACGACCGCGCCGAGGGCCGGGCGGTCCAGCGAGCCGTCCTCCCGCAGCACCTGCGGGCCGAACTCGGCGACCACGGCCGCCAGACCGTCCGTCCCGGGGGCGACCACCTCGCGGGCGATCACGTCGGAGTCCACGATCACCGCGCCGTGCGCGGCGAACAGCCGGGACACCTCGCTCTTGCCCGCCCCGATGCCGCCCGTCAGTCCGATCTTCAACATGGCGTCAGGCTACCGGCGCACCGCCCGGCCCGTCAGCACCGGACCCGCCCGGTCAGCGCCGCCCGGCCCGCCGACACCGGACCCGCCCGCCGGCAGCGGACCGGGCCGCCCGTCGGCAGTCAGCCCACCTCCAGGCTCTCCCCTTCCCCGAGGATCGCCAGCTCGGCCCCCGTGCCCGGCCCGTCCGGCCCCACCATCCGGGTCTGCACCGCGAACCCGATCGGGCTGAGCACCGCCTCGTGGACGGGCACGGTCCGGCGCGGCCCCGCTTCCCGGACGTAGTCGATCACCTCGGAGGCCTTGCTCCACGGCGCCGCCAGCGGCAGCAGCAGGGTGTCGACGGCGTGCGGCGGCACGGTGAACGCGTCGCCGGGGTGGAAGAGCCGGCCGTCGAAGAGGAAGCCGATGTTCTGCACCCGGGGGATGTCCGGGTGGATCACCGCGTGCCACTCGCCGTGCACCGAGACGCCGAGCCCGCCGACCTCGAAGGCGTCGCCCTCGCCGACCGCGGTGACCCGCTGCGCGACTCCGTCCAGCTGGGCGGCGACGGCGCTGTTGGTCCACACCCGCAGCGCCGGGTGGGCCTCCAGTGCGGCGCGCAGCCGCGACTCCTCGAAGTGGTCCATGTGTTCGTGGGTGATCAGGACGGCGTCCGCCCCGGCCAGTGCGGCCGGATCGGTGAACGCCCCCGGGTCGACGACGACGGTGGTGTCGCCGTGCTCGACGCGTACGCAGGCATGTCCGAACTTGGTGATTCGCATGCCGGAAACTCTACAGCAAAGCTGTACAGCATGGCTGTAGATATTCGGGATAGACTTCTCCCATGCCCAGCGAAGCCCCGCACCCGAACACCCTGGAACTCGCCGCCGACCTGCGCGCCGCCCTCGGCAGCCTGGTCCGCTCCCTGCGCGACGGCGACGAACTGCCGCAGAACCAGGCCGCCGTCCTCGGCCTGCTGGTCCGCGACGGACTCTCCTGCACCGTCGCCGAACTCGCCGACCTCCAGCGCGTGCGCCACCAGTCGATGGCCCGCACCGTCGCCCTGATGACCGAGGCCGGGCTGGTCACCCAGCAGCCCCACCCCACCGACGGCCGCAAGCAGCTCATCGCGGCCACCGAGGCCGGCCGCACCGCCCTGCTCGACCAGCGCGCCCGCCGCGAGCACTACATCGCCACCGCGATCGAGTCCCGCCTCACCCCCGCCGAGCAGGACCGGCTGCGCGCCGCGGTCGACCTCCTCGACCGCCTGTCCTGAGCCGCCCCTCCCGGGATCCGGGCGGTACGGCAGGATGGCCCGGTGCTGATCATCCTCGGCGGACTGCCCGCCACCGGAAAGACCTCCCTGGCCCGCGGCTTCGCCCGCTGGGCCGGTGCCGTCCACGTCCGGGTCGACACCATCGAACAGGCGATCGTGCACTCCGGCGCCCTCGCGCCACCGCTCGGCCCGGTCGGTTACGCCGTGGCCCACGCCCTCGCCGAGGAGCACCTGCGCCAGGGCCATCCGGTGATCGCCGAGTCGGTCAATCCGCTCGCGGTCACCCGCCAGGCCTGGCGCGAGGTCGCCGTCCGGGCCGGAACGCATTTCCTGGAGGTCGAGACGATCTGCTCCGACCCGGCCGAACACCGCCACCGCGTCGAACAGCGCACCATCGACGTCCCGGGCCTCGACCTCCCGGACTGGGCGGCCGTGCAGTCCCGCGCCTACGAGCCCTGGGACCGCGACCA
This sequence comes from Kitasatospora sp. NPDC059599, assembly GCF_042735125.1. NCBI lineage: Bacteria > Bacillati > Actinomycetota > Actinomycetes > Kitasatosporales > Streptomycetaceae > Kitasatospora > Kitasatospora sp. NPDC059599. The sequence goes on from NZ_JBHWCL010000014.1 coordinate 97,877, forward strand.
CCTGGCGATCGACACGGCCGGCCAGGTGGTCGAGGAGTGCGTCGCCGAGCTGTACGGCGCGTACACCGACGCACTCTAAGGTCCGGGTCCGGGTACGGCCCCGGCCCTAGGCCTTCACCAGGCCCCCGGCCTCCGGCTCCGCCGCCCCCGGCTGCAACTTCGACTTCGACTCCGCCCCCGACTCCGACTCCGACTCCGACTGCGCGACCACCGATCGCGGCGCCGGGATCACGGCGGGCTCGATCTCCGGCAGATCGACGTGCTCGCTCAGCCCGAAGCGCTGGTGCAGTCGGCGCAGCGGGGCCGGCGCCCACCAGTTGAACTCGCCGAACAGGCTCATCGCGGCGGGCACCAGCAGGCAGCGCACCAGGGTGGCGTCCACCGCGACGGCGACGGCCAGGGCGATGCCCATCTGCTTGACCATCAGCATGTCCCCGAGCGCGAACCCGGCGAAGACGATCACCATCAGCAGCGCCGCCGAGGTGATGATCCGACCGCTGCGCTGGACCCCCAGCTCCACCGAGCGGGTACAGCTGTGCCCCTTGTCCCGCAGCTCCTTGATCCGGGCGAGCAGGAACACCTCGTAGTCCATCGACAACCCGAAGGCGAAGGCGAAGACCAGCACCGGGATGAAGGTCTCCAGCCCCCCGGTCGGGCTGAACCCGAGCATCCCGCTGAACCACCCGTCCTGGAACACCAGGGTGAGCGCGCCGAGCGAGGCGCCCAGCGAGAGCAGGTTCATCAGCAGCGCCTTGACCGGCATCACCACCGAGCCGGTCATCAGGAACAGCAGCACCAGTGTCCCGGCCGCGACCAGCCCGAGCGCCCACGGTCCGCGCGAGAGCAGTTCCTTCTGGAAGTCGACCACCGAGGCCGCGCCGCCGGTGACGTACGTCTTCAGCCCGCCCCGGTCCGCCCGCAGTTCCTCGACCACGTGCTTGGCCTGCCCGCCCTGCGGGTCCCCGTGCACCAGGACGTCGATCGTGGAGACCGCGTCGTTCACCGGGCTCACCGCCCGGACCCCGCTCACCCCGGGCAGCTTGGCGACCACCTCGTCCGCGTACGCCTGCGCCACCGCCGGGCCGCCCTCGACCACCACCGTGATCGGCGCGGCCGACACCTGCGGGAAGCGCTGGTCGACGGTCTCGGCGACCTGCCGCCCGGCGGAGGAGGCGGGCAGCACGGCGGCGCCCGAGTTGCGCATCTCGGCGTGGAGGAACGGCGCCCCGGCCGCCATCAGCAGCGCCACGGAGGCGAGCGTGACCAGGACGGCCCGCTTGCGGACGCGGCGGACGGTCCGGCTGAAGAACCCCTCGTCCGGCACGGGTGCGGTGGGCGTCCTGATCCGCGAGCCGGCGAAGCCGAGCAGCGCGGGGATCAGGGTCAGCGCGGCGGCGACGGCGATCACCACCACGCTCACCCCGGCGGCGGCCACCGCGCCGAGCACCGGGCTGGTGAAGACGAACAGGCCCGACAGTGCGACGGCCACGGTCAGCCCGGAGAAGGCGACGGTGCGCCCGGCGGTCGCCGCGGTGCGTTCGACGGCGGCGGCGATGCCCGCGCCGTGCCCGCGTTCCTCGCGGAAACGATTCACCATGAGCAGCGCGTAGTCGATCGACAGTCCGAGCCCCAGCACGGTGGCGATCGGCAGCACGCTGGTGTCGATGTCCATGATCCGACTGAACCCGAACATGGCCAGCAGCGCGCCGCCCACCGAGGCGACCGCCCCGATCACCGGCAGCGAGGCCGCCGAGAGCCCGCCGAACACCAGCACCATGACGACCAGCGTGAGCGGCAGCGTCACCATCTCGCCGAAGCGGGTGTCCTTCTCGGTCTGCTTCTTGACCTCGTCCTGCAGCACCAGGTCCCCGCCGACGGTCACGTGCGCACCGCCCGCGCCGTTCAGCGCGGCGAGCCGCTGGGTGACGGCGTCGGTCTGGGCGGAGGTGGCGGTGTCGGCCAGCCGTACGGAGACCAGGCTCGCCGTCCCGTCGGCGGAACGCAGCGTGGCCTGGGCCGGGCCGGAGCCGTAGGCGTCGACGGCGGCGGAGACCCCGGGCAGGCCGGCGATCTCGGCGGTGGCCTGCTCGACGGCGGCCTTGACCGCCGGATCGTCCACCGGCTTGCCGTCCACCACCGCGGTCACGGTGCCCTTGACCGGGTCGGCCGCGGCGACCACCGCGCTGCCCCGGTCGGCCTCGGCGCTGGCCGAGGACGCCCCGGCCACCGAGCCCTCGAAGACCCGGCCGCCGATCAGGACACCGACGACCAGGACGACGGCCCAGAAGCCGAGCACCCAGCGACGGTGGCGGAAGCAGAACCGGCCGAGGGCCGCGAGGCGGCCGCCGACGAGGGCGGCGGGGGCGGAGGAGGCATTGCGCATGAAGGAGCCTTTCGGGCAGCTCCACTCAATGTAGGCGTAACCGGAACTTCGACCTATAGCCGGGTAATGAGCCCCATCTCACATTTGCCTTCACATAAAGAACACATCAGTTGCAAGGCGCATAAGTCAGCGCGAAAAACCAAATGGGCCCCATCCGGGAATTCCCGGATGGGGCCCATTCGCTAGCTATCGGCTAGCAGGGGGCGAGAGCCTCAGCTCTGGCCGCCGGCCAGCTTCTCGCGCAGGGCGGCCAGGGCCTCGTCGGAGGCCAGGGCGCCGGAGCCCTCGTCGCTGCTGGACGAGTAGGAACCACCGGCGGCAGCGGCGACGGCGTCGCCACCCTCCTCGGCGGCCTGGGCGTCGGCCTCGCGGCTCTTGATGACCTGCGCCTGGTGCTGCTCGAAGCGGCTCTGCGCCTCGGCGTACTGGCGCTCCCACTCCTCGCGCTGCTTCTCGAAGCCGGGCAGCCAGTCGTTCGCCTCGGGGTCGAAGCCCTCCGGGTAGATGTAGTTGCCCTGGTCGTCGTACGAAGCGGCCATGCCGTACAGGGTCGGGTCGAACTCGACCTCGGCCGGGTTGGCACCCAGCGCCTCGTTGGCCTGCTTCAGCGAGAGGCTGATGCGACGACGCTCGAGGTCGATGTCGATGACCTTGACGAAGATCTCGTCGCCGACCTGGACGACCTGCTCCGGGATCTCCACGTGGCGCTCGGCCAGCTCGGAGATGTGGACCAGACCCTCGATGCCCTCGTCCACGCGGACGAACGCACCGAACGGAACCAGCTTGGTGACCTTACCCGGGACGACCTGACCGATCTGGTGCGTACGGGCGAACTGCTGCCACGGGTCCTCCTGGGTCGCCTTCAGCGACAGGGAGACGCGCTCGCGGTCCATGTCGACGTCGAGAACCTCGACGGTGACCTCCTGGCCGACCTCGACAACCTCGGACGGGTGGTCGATGTGCTTCCAGGACAGCTCGGAGACGTGCACCAGGCCGTCGACGCCACCCAGGTCCACGAAGGCACCGAAGTTGACGATCGAGGAGACGACGCCGGAGCGCACCTGGCCCTTCTGCAGGGTGGTGAGGAAGGTCTGGCGGACCTCGCTCTGGGTCTGCTCCAGCCAGGCACGGCGGGACAGGACCACGTTGTTGCGGTTCTTGTCCAGCTCGATGATCTTGGCCTCGAGCTCCTTGCCCACGTAGGGCTGGAGGTCGCGGACGCGACGCATCTCGACCAGCGAGGCGGGGAGGAAGCCCCGGAGGCCGATGTCGAGGATGAGACCACCCTTGACGACCTCGATGACGGTACCGGTGACGATGCCGTCCTCTTCCTTGATCTTCTCGATCGTGCCCCAGGCACGCTCGTACTGAGCGCGCTTCTTGGACAGGATGAGACGACCCTCCTTGTCCTCCTTCTGGAGAACCAGGGCCTCGATGTTGTCACCGACGGCGACGACCTCGTGCGGGTCAACGTCGTGCTTGATCGAGAGCTCGCGGGACGGGATGACGCCCTCGGTCTTGTAACCGATGTCGAGGAGGACCTCGTCACGGTCGACCTTCACGATGACGCCCTCGACGATGTCGCCATCGTTGAAGTACTTGATGGTCTCGTCGATGGCGGCGAGGAAGGCCTCCGCGTCGCCGATGTCGTTGACCGCGACCTGCGGGGTGGTGCTGAGGGAGGAGTCGGTGGGGCTCGTCATTAGGAAAAGGGCTCCGGTACGGACATGAAAGTCGTAGGTAATGCCACGCGGAGGGCCCGTATCGCTCCCACCGAAAGCCGGACAGCCAAGAACACGGCGCACCAAAGTTCCCAATACAACGAGAATCGGCGTCCGTCTTGCGACCGTGGGGTCTTCGACAGATGCGAGCGCGACCTGCTCCGTCTGAGGCGCGCAGGCCCGCAGCGCAACTTGTAGCATACGGGGACGGCCGGGCACGGTCAACGCCGAAGGACGGCAAGACGGTGGAGCCCGGGCGGATCAGGCCATATCCTCCGATTGCGCGCCTCTCGGCGGCGCCCGGAAGGGCCCTTTCCCCGGATGCCACCGCCAGGACCCGACCCCTCGCAGGGCCGGTTCGCGGCAGCGGCGCTTCCGCACTCCATACCCTACGCGATGGGCATTGTCACCGTGGCCACCACCCCCCAGTCAGACCTCCACGATCTTGACGCATCCGCCGAGGAGGGCGACGACGACGCGGTGCGGCGCGCGGCCGGCACCGGGGAGAGCAGCCGCGCCAGCCGGCACTGGTGGGACCGCAACGCCGACGAGTACCAGGACGAACACGGCGAGTTCCTCGGCGACGACCGCTTCACCTGGTGCCCCGAAGGCCTGGACGAGGCCGACGCCCGCCTGCTCGGCGAGGTCGCCGGGAAGGACGTGCTGGAGATCGGCGCCGGCGCCGCCCAGTGCTCGCGCTGGCTGGCCGCCCGCGGCGCCCGCCCCGTCGCCCTGGACATCTCCCACCGCCAGCTCCAGCACTCCCGCCGGATCGACCTCGGCCGCGGCGCCGCGCCCGTCCCGGTCGTCCAGGCCGACGCCGCCGTGCTGCCCTTCGCCGACGGCTCCTTCGACCTCGCCTGCTCCGCCTACGGCGCCGTCCCGTTCAGCGCCGACACCGAAGCCCTGATGCGCGAGGTCCACCGGGTGGTGCGGCCCGGCGGGCGCTGGGTGTTCTCGGTGACCCACCCGATCCGCTGGGCCTTCCCCGACGAGCCCGGCGTCGAGGGCCTCACCGCGGTGGCGTCCTACTTCGACCGCACCCCGTACGTCGAACAGGACGAGCAGGGCCGCGCCACCTACGTCGAACACCACCGCACCCTCGGCGACCGGGTCCGCGAACTCGTCGCCGCCGGCTTCCGGCTGGTCGACCTGGTCGAGCCCGAGTGGCCGGCCGGCCTGGAACAGGAGTGGGGCGGCTGGTCCCCGCTGCGCGGCCGGCTGATCCCCGGCACCGCGATCTTCGTCACCGAGCGGGGCTGACGCCTTGCTGCCCGACCGATCAGCAGGGGCGGCCTGGCGCGACCTTCCCGTCCGCACCGCCCTGCCCGCGCTGCACGAGGCACTGGACGGCTCCGGCACCGCCGTGCTCGCCGCGCCGCCCGGCACCGGCAAGACCACGCTGGTGCCGCTCGCCCTGGCCGGGCTGCTCGATTCCGGCCCGGTCCGGCGCGTCCTGGTCGCCGAACCCCGCCGGCTCGCCGTCCGGGCCGCCGCCCGGCGGATGGCCTGGCTGCTCGGCTCGTCCGTGGGCCGCGAGGTCGGATACACGGTGCGCGGCGAGCGTCACGTCGGGCCGGACACCGTCGTCGAGGTCGTCACCACCGGCGTCCTGCTGCAACGGCTCCAACGCGACCAGGAACTCCCGGGCGTGGATGTCGTCGTGCTCGACGAGTGCCACGAACGCCACCTGGACGCCGACACCGCGCTCGCCTTCCTGCTCGACGTCCGCGCCGCGCTGCGGCCCGACCTGGGCCTGGTCTGCGCCTCCGCCACCTCCGACACCGAGGCCTGGGCCGCACTCCTCGGCGGCGCCCCCGTGGTGGAGGCGCACGGGGTGTCCCACCCGGTGGACGTGGTGTGGGCGCCCCCGCCGCGGGGGGGGGGGGGCCCCCCCCCCGCCCCCGGGGGCGAGGCGCCGGGGGGCCCCCCCCCCCCCCCCGGCGGCGGGGGGGGTGGGGGGGGCGC
>NZ_JBHWCL010000014.1:103958-111507 GCF_042735125.1 Kitasatospora sp. NPDC059599
GCGGCCGGGGCCCCACCCCGCGGCGGCCCCCCCGGGGGGGCGCCGCAGGGGGGGCCCCCCCGGGGGCCCGGGGGGGGGGCGCCCCCGCCGGGGGCCGGGCGCCCCGCGCAGGGCACCCGGGTGGACTTCGCGCTGCTCGACCACGTCGCCTCCGTCGTACGGCGGGCGTTGAGCGAGCGCGACGGGGACGTGCTCTGCTTCCTGCCCGGTGTCGGCGAGATCGCGCGGGTCGCCGGGCAGTTGAACGGCGTCCCGGCCGACGTGCTCCAGCTGCACGGGCGCGCCCCGCAGGCCGTCCAGGACGCGGCGCTGACGCCGTCCGACCGACGGCGGGTCGTCCTCGCCACCGCCGTCGCCGAGTCCTCGCTCACCGTGCCCGGCGTACGGGTCGTCGTCGACGCCGGACTCACCCGCGAACCGCGCACCGACCACGCCCGCGGCCTGGCCGCACTCGTCACCGTCCGGGCTTCGCTCGCCGCCGCCCGCCAGCGCGCCGGACGGGCCGGGCGCGAGGCCCCCGGCACCGTCTACCGCTGTTGGAACGAGGCCGAGGACGCCCTCGCCGCCCGGTTCCCCACGCCCGAGATCGCCCTCGCCGACCTCACCCCGTTCGCCCTCCAGGCCGCCTGCTGGGGCGACCCGGACGCCACCGGCCTGGCCCTGCCCGACGCCCCGCCCGCCGGGGCGATGGCCGCCGCCCGGCAGACCCTGCAGGCCCTCGGCGCCGTCGACACCGAAGGCCGGGCCACCCCGCGCGGCGTCCGCCTCGCCCGCACCGGGCTGCACCCCCGACTGGGGCGGGCGCTCGTCGACGGCGCTCCCGCCGTCGGCGCACGCCGGGCGGCCGAGGTCGTCGCCCTGCTGTCGGAGGAGCCGCCACGGGCGCTCGGGGACGACCTCGCGGCGGTGTGGCGGACCGTGCGCGGTTCCGGTGATCCCTACGCGGGCCGCTGGCGCGACGAAGTCCGCCGACTGCAGCGCGCCGCCGGCGACGAACCCGCCACCCGCCTGCCCGACGCCACCGCCGTCGGACTCGTCGTCGCCCTCGCGTTCCCGGAGCGGATCGCGAGAGCACGGGTGGAACGACCCGCCCCCGGCGAGCGCAGCCCGTACCTGATGGCCTCCGGGACAGCGGCCGAACTCGCCCCCGGCACGGCGCTCGGCGCCGTGCCCTGGCTCGCCGTAGCGGTAGCCGACCGCCCGGCGGGCGCACACTCCGCGCGGGTGCTGCACGCCGCGGCACTGGACGAGGACACCGCGCGGCAAGCGGGGGCGGCGCTGCTCACCGCCCGCGAGGAGGTCCACTGGGACACCCGCCGCGACGAGGTCACGGCCCGCCGGGTCGAATCCCTCGGCGCCATCGAACTCACCGAGAAGCCGCTGAACCGCCCCGACGCCACCCTCGTCCGGGCCGCCATCCTCGAAGGCCTCACTCGCGAGGGCGTGCGCACCCTGCTGACCTGGCCGTCACCTGGCCTGCGCGAACGCCTCGCCTTCCTCCACGCCGCCATCGGCGACCCGTGGCCGGACGTATCCGACGCCGCGCTCCTGGAACGCGCCGACGAGTGGCTGGAACCCGAGCTGTCCCGCGCCCGCCGCCGCGCCGACCTCGCGAGGATCGACACGACGGCAGCCCTGCAGCGCCTGCTCCCGTGGACGAGTGGAGAAGCCGGGCGGCTGGACGAGTTGGCCCCCGAGCGCATCACCGTCCCGACCGGCTCGAGGATACGGGTCGACTACAGCACCGAACGCCCCGTGCTGGCCGTCAAGTTGCAAGAGCTCTTCGGCTGGAAGACTGCCCCCGCACTGGCCGGCGGCCGCGTCCCGCTCACCGTCCAGCTGCTCTCCCCCGCCGGCCGCCCCGCCGCCATCACCGGCGACCTGGAGAACTTCTGGCGCAACGGCTACCAAGCCGTCCGCGCCGACCTCAGAGGCCGCTACCCCCGCCACCCCTGGCCCGAGGACCCGACCACAGCAGAGCCCACGAAGCGCACCAACGCCCGGAAGTGACAGGGGAGCCGAACAGCGAACGGCGCGCCGTGTGCGTCGTTGCCGTGTGCGTCGTTCCGGACGGGGCCGACGCGGGCCGGCTCCGTCGCGGGTCCGACCTGCGACTCGACCTCGCAATCGCGCTCGCGCCGCTGATGCGATCCCGCGTCCAGGACACGTCATCCCTTACCAGGGGACGACGCCCTCGTCGTCGAAGAACGCGCCGGACGGGCCGTCGTCCGGCAGCGTGGCGAGCCGGATCGCCGTGGCCGCGCCCTGTTCCGGGGTGCGGTTCCCGAAGAAACCGGTGAAGTCGGTCGCGCACAGGCCGGGGCAGGCGGCGTTGATCAGGATGCCCGTGTCGGCGAACTGCCGGGCGTACTGCACGGTCACGGCGTTGAGGAACGACTTCGACGGCGCGTAGGCCGCCATGATCGCTCCCATCTCGATGTCCGGGTCGGCCTGCCGGGTCATGGAGCCGACGCCGCTGGAGATGTTGACGATGCGCGGCGAGGACGAGCGGCGCAGCAGCGGGAGCATGGCGTTCGTCACCCGGATGACGCCGATGACGTTGGTCTCCACGACCGTGCGGACCAGGTCGAGGTCGAGGGTCGTGGGGTCCTGCACCCAGCCCGGACCCATCTCTCCGGAGATGCCCGCGTTGTTGACCAGCACGTCCAGCCCGCCGGCCTGACGCTCGATCAGTTCCACGGCGTCGGCGACGCTCCGGGCGGCGGTCACGTCCAGCGGCACGCCGAACGCGTCGGCCCCGGCGGCGCGCAGCTTCTCGACGGCGGTTTCGAGTCGGCCTGCGTCCCGCGCTCCGACGGCCACGCGGTATCCGAGGGCTCCGAGGCCGGTGGCGATCGCGTAGCCGATTCCCTTGTTCGCGCCGGTGACCAGCGCGATCTTCGTTTCGCTCATGCCGTCCATGCTCGCTCCCGGGTGAGCGCGCCGGCCAACACCGATCGGGTGCGCTGTGATACCCGGTCGGTATCGCAGGAGTACGCTGTCGCCGTGGACGCCTTGGAGACCCGCGAGCTGAGATACTTCGTGGCCGTCGCCGAGGAGCTTCACTTCGGCCGGGCCGCCGAACGCCTGGGCATGGCCCAGCCGCCACTGTCGCGGGCGGTCCAGCAGCTCGAACGGCGTCTCGGCGTAAGCCTCCTGGAACGCAACCGCCGCGGCGTCGCGCTGACCGATGCCGGAACGGTGCTGCTGCACGAGGGCCGCGCGACGCTCGACGCCGCCACCGCCGCCGCACGCCGCACCCGCCGCGCCGGCGGAGCGGACAACCTGAGCGGGGAGCGCACCCGTCTGGTGCTGGCGGTGAAGACCGCCGCGGCTCACGAACTGCTGCAGAAGCTCCTCGACGCCTACGCGGCCGAGCCTGACGCCGCCGAGGTCGAGGTCCTGCAGTGCGGCATGTGCGACCAGGAAGCACGGCTGCGCGACGGCAGCGCCGACGTCGCGCTGATGCACGTGCCGTTCAACTCACTCGCCGGGTTCGACAGCGAGGAGCTCATGACCGAGAACCAGTTCGCCATGCTGCCCGCCGGACACCCCCTGGCCGCGCGCAAGACCCTGTCCCTGGCCGACATCAGCAACGTCCCCGACCTCCCACCGGCGCGCTGGCCCCGTCACGGCGTCTACGCGCCCGGCCCCGGCCCCGAGATCCGCGATCAGACGCAGTTGGCGCAACTGGTCGCACTGGGACGCACCGTCGCCATCGTGCCGGATTCCGCGCGCGCCTGGCTGTGGTCCGCGCACGCCGCCGTCCCCCTGACCAACGCGCCCCCCGTCGTCACCCACATCGCCTGGCCCGCGCACAGCCGCTCACCAGCCCTGGCCGGCCTGGTCAGGACCGCCGTACAGCTCGCATCCTCCCGGTAGCCGCCGGTGCGGCGACCCGGAGACTTCTGGTGCAACGGCCACCAAGCCGTCCGCGCAGACCTCAGCGGACGCTACCCCCGCCACCCCTGGCCCGAGGAGCCGACCACAGCAGAGCCCACGAAGCGCACCAACGCCCGGAAGTGACAGGAGAACCGAACAGCGAACGACGGCTAACGCACCACGGGGATCTCCCCGGAGCGCCAGTCGGCCAACCGCTTGCGAATGTTCGACACCATCGGCAGCCCGTCCGTCTCCGCCGGGGTGAACCACGCCACCTCGTGGGACTCGTCGGACACCCGCAACTCCCCACCGAGCGGGCGCCCGAGCAGGCAGATCGAGAACTCCTGGCGGACCTCGCCGTCGTCGTAGGCGAACACGTGCCCAGGGTCGGTATAGGTGCCGACGATCCCGGTGATCTCGATGTCGATGCCGGTCTCCTCGCGCGTCTCGCGGATTCCGCACCCGGCGAGCGACTCACCGATGTCCATCCTGCCGCCGGGCAGCGCCCACATCCCGTTGTCGGTGCGGCGTTGGAGGAGGACCCGGCCCGCATCGTCCACCACGACCACGGACGCCGCCGGCACGAGGGAGTTGACCGCGGGCGCGTCCGGATCGTCCTCGTAGTCACGCCTGGCCATGACCCACCACCTCCGCCGCCGGGATCGCCCATACATCACGCCCGTTCGCCCACAGATCCTCGACGTGACCCGCGAAACGATCAAACACGCCATCGTCCTGGGCTCGCCTGAAATGCATCATCGGGGCATCGTGGCCGATCCTACCGGGCAACAGTGGTGTGACGATCATGTCGTCGTCGAAGCGGAAGACACTGAGTGAGACGTGTGCGGTCTCGTACCGCGCCTCAATCGATGTGTCCCGCAGCTTGGCCAATTCGGACAGCGTTACCTCAATCCGGGTCGACAGGCTCAGCGGGACATCCTCATCCAGCTCGCGCTGACGGGTGACCGGGTGTCCGGGCTCGCCAAGGATGAAGCGGGTCCGAACGCCAGCCGCCGCCTTGTGCCGAAGCAAACTGCCGAAGTTCGCATGCTCCAGCCACAGGAAGTAGTTTGTATACCCAGCGAACGCAAGTTCCCGGGTTGCATTTTTGATCAGCTGACGCCACAGCACGGCCGGCGCCGCCGAGCGGTACGGATACATCTGCACCAGCTCCCGATCCGGCCCGGACTTCACCAGCTGCTGTACGGACGGCCAGAGCACGGCCTCCTCCTCGCCGAGGGCCCGACTGGCCGCTGAGCGGTGTCGGGCGTGGGGCTCGCGCAAGGGATTCGCGAGCCACCGGTCGACGGTCTTGGGATCGACACCGCACACACGCGCAAGCTTGGACGAGGTCATGTTGGCACGGGCCATTGCGTCACGGAGTGGGCTGTTCACCGGCTGACCTTCCACGTTAGGGACGTTTCAAGGTCTACCAGCCAGACGTCCCAAGTGTCCCAATAACGCGGTATGACGTCCCGTCGGACTGCCCGACGATTCGAGCGTGACAGATTCCACGCCGCCCGCCCCCACACAGCGCGTCCTTCCGGCGCTACCCGACCATGACCAGCACAGACATGTGCAGCGCGGCATTCACAACCTCTCCCACATGGACCGGATCGCTGTGGATGGCCTGTCAGAACACCGGCGGACGGCCCAGCTTCGCCATCAGCCACACCGTGCTCCACCGCATCGGCCGACGCGGAGGACAGGGCGTGCGGACACCCTCGAAGAAGCCGGACCACCACGCCTTGAGACCCGACAGCGGCGGTCGGCGCAGCACCGTGTACAGGGCCCAGGAGGTGAGGTAGACGGGCACGAGGACCGCGGGAAGGTGGCGCTTGGCCAGCCAGACCCGGTTGCGGGCCGTCATCCGGAAATAGGTGGCGTGCCGGGCCGGATCGGTGCGGGGGTGCTGCAGCACCATGTCGGCGCGGTAGTCGATGCGCCAGCCCGCGTCCAGGGCGCGCCAGGCGAAGTCGGTCTCCTCGTGGGCGTAGAAGAACGCATCGGGGAACAGCCCGACCTGGTCGATCACACTCATCCGGATGGCATGGCCGCCGCCCAGGAACGTGGTGACCGGCCCGGACTGCATCGGGTCACTGGCACCGAGGCGGGGGACGTGCCGGCGCTGGGTGAACCCGCTCTCGTCCGCGATGCGAAAGGACACGATCCCGAGCCCTGGGTCCTGCTCGAAGGCTTCTCGGACCAGCCGGAAGGTGTCGGCCCGGGGCAGCAGACCGTCGTCGTCCAGGACGACCAGCACGTCAGTGCCTCCCAGCTCGCGCAGCCGCTCGACGCCGGCGTTGCGGCCCCCGGGGATGCCGAGGTTCTCCGGCAGTTCCACGGCGTCCACGAGGTCCGGCAGTTCGGGCAGCTTGACGCCCTGCCCGAGCACCACGGTCCGCACTCCGCTGCCGCCACCGTCCTGGGCCCGCACCGAGTCCAGCAACGCCGTCAGTTCCGCAGGCCGGTTTCCCATCGTCAGCACCACCACGCCCAGCGTGACGCCCATCGCACCAGACCCCAACGTGAGAAACCCTTCATGATCTCGCCGACACCACAGCCAGGGCACAAGCCGCTGCATGTGCCGGCCCGGACGGGCCGGCTCCCGGGCCGCCGAGTGCACGGCGCCGGACCACTCCAGCCTGGATCGCCGGCGCCCGCCCCACCGGTCCGGACAGCCGGGCCACCATCCCACACCGTCCGCTCCCGCTGGTAGCCAAAGACTCCTGGTTCGCTCGTAGGGGGGCTTTCCACTCCATCCGCAGCGTCCGACTTGCGTTCCTGGTCCAGTTCCTCGCCCAGGACCACGATGCCGCGTCCGGCCGTCCGACAAGCCAGCGCACTTCGTTTACCTGCAACCACCCTTGAGGTACTTCGCCATGCCCGTTTCCCGCCGCCCCCGCATGTTCTCTGCCCGGCTCGACTCCCGCACCGCCTCCACGCCGTTGGCCCGTCTCTTCCTGCGGGCCTACCTGGCCGGCCTGCCCTCCGGTGAGCGCTACGCCGACACCGCCGAACTCCTCCTCGGCGAACTCTTCGCCAACGCCGTCCAGCACGCCGACGCGCCCGCCGACCGCCTGATCGAGGTCCGCTTCGCCGTCGTCCGCGACCGCCTGCGCCTCGAAGTCCACGACGCCGGCACCGGCCGCCCCTCCCTCTCCACCGCCCCCGCCGACGCCGACGCGGAGTGCGGACGCGGGCTGTTCCTCGTCAACGCGCTGGCCGAGCGCTGGGGTTGCTGCCCCCGATCCGGCGGCATCGGCAAGTTCGTCTGGGCCCTGATCGCCCCCGCCCTCACGCCCGCGCCCGCTCCCGTGCCCGCGCCCGCGCCCGCCGCCCACGCCGTCTGAACGGAGGCCCCCACCATGCGACTCGCCCACACCGCCCGGCACCTCCTCGACGCCGCCGTCACCCCCGCCGCCGCCTACGCCACCCTCGCCCGCCGCACCGGCCACCCCCTGCGCGCCGCACAGGCGGTCTGCGCCGCGCTCGGCATCCCCGCCGCCGAGGCCACCCGCCGCCTCGACGACTGCCACGCCGCCCTCCTCGCCCACCCCCGCCCCGGATCCGAGGCCGACACCGGCGAACTCCTCGAAGCCCTCGGCGTCTTCGACGTCCCCGCCACCCTCACCGACACCGACCGCGCCGTCATCGACCTCTTCCT